>JANQGP010000493.1 GCA_028277265.1 Woeseiaceae bacterium
GCGACGCCACCGGCGACGAAGCCGTATTGATCACCCTCGGCAGCGGCGAGCCGGAATACGAGGAACGCGTTGCCGACATCGCGTCGCACAGGGACAACCTGCTGTTCCTGTGCGGGTACTCCGAGACGCTGGCCGAGCCGTTGTACGGTGCCGGTGACCTGTTCCTGATGCCGTCGAGCTTCGAGCCTTGCGGCATCAGCCAGATGCTGCCGATGCGCGTCGGCGTCCCGTGCGTCGTGCACGGCACGGGCGGGCTGCGCGACACGGTCGAGAATCGGGTAACCGGCTTCGTGTTCACGGGACGCACGCCGTTCGAGCAGGCGGTGGACTTCATCGGCACGGTGCAGCAGGCACTTGAATTCAGGGAAACCGAGGCGGACGACTGGCAGGCGATGCGCAAGGCAGCCGCGGCCATGCGCTTCGACTGGCGACGGTCGGCCCGACAAACCATTACGGAAATGTATGACGTCTAAGAAATCCATCCTACGTGACGCGCTCGACCTGCTCGTTGCCGGCCGCCACGGCGATCCGTTCGCCCTGCTCGGCCCGCACCGCGCGAACGGCACGCGTGTCGTACGTACGCTCCAGCCTCAGGCCAGCAAGGTCGTCCTTGTCGATGCCCGTGGCGGCGAAATCGCAAAAGCGAAACGCATTCACGACGACGGCCTGTTCGTTGCGACACTGCCGCCCAGGCTGCGACGTTACCAATTCCGCATCACGCTGCCGTCGGGCGACAGCTACCTCTCGGAAGACCCTTACCGTTTTCCGCCGACGCTCGGCGAGATGGATCTGTACCTGCTCGGGGAGGGATCCGACCGCGAGATCTACGAAAAACTCGGCGCCCAGTTGCGCTGCTACCTCGGTATCAGGGGTACGCGCTTCGCCGTCTGGGCACCCAATGCGTCTCGCGTCAGTGTCGTCGGCAGCTTCAACGACTGGGACGGCCGCCGGCACGGCATGCGCCTGCATCCGGGCAACGGGATATGGGAGATCTTCATTCCGGGCGTCGGACACGGCGACAAGTACAAATTCGAGATGGCCGATCGCGACGGCAACCTGTTGCCCATCAAGTCGGACCCTTATGCGGCAGCGCACGAGCCGCCGCCGGGCAACGCCTCGATCGTCTACGAGTCCGGTTACACGTGGCACGACGACGACTGGATGGCCCGTCGCGAGGTCAATCCGCCACTCGACAAGCCGATGTCGATCTACGAGGTCCATCTGGGCTCATGGCGGCGCGGCGATGGCAATACCTGGCTGAGTTACCGTGACCTTGCGGGGCTGCTCGTCGAGTACGTGACCGGAATGGGCTTTACACACGTCGAATTCCTGCCGGTCACCGAGCACCCGTTCGACGGCTCCTGGGGCTACCAGCCGATCGGGCTGTTCGCCCCAACCTGGCGTTTCGGATCGCCCGACGATTTTCGCTACCTCGTCGATGCCCTGCACCAGGCGGGCATCGGCGTCATCGTCGACTGGGTCCCAGCACATTTTCCGAAGGACGAACACGGGTTACGGCGTTTCGACGGCACCGCGCTCTACGAGCACGAAGATCCGCGCAAGGGCGAACACGCCGATTGGGGTACGCTGGTCTTCAACTATGGCCGCCGCGAGGTTCGCAACTACCTTTTCGGCAGCGCACTTTGCTGGATCAAGGAGTTCCACGTCGACGCGTTGCGCGTCGATGCCGTGGCGTCGATGCTGTACCTCGACTACTCGCGCGAAGACGGTGAATGGATACCGAACGAGCAAGGCGGCAACGAGAACCTCGAAGCCGTCGAGTTCCTGCAGCAGCTCAATATCGAGGCGCATGCCCATGGTGCAACGACCCATGCCGAGGAGTCGACTGCATGGCCGGCCGTGTCCCGGCCGATCGAGCACGGCGGACTCGGCTTCACGTACAAGTGGAACATGGGCTGGATGCACGACACGCTCGCCTACATGCAGGAAGATCCCGTGCATCGTCAGTACCACCACGACAAGATGACGTTCGGCCTCGTGTACGCCTTCAACGAGAACTTCGT
>JANQGP010000016.1 GCA_028277265.1 Woeseiaceae bacterium
CCCTGTTCGCCCGCGTCGATACGGGAGAACCCGAAGCGCCCCTGGTCGGATACGTGAATACTCGATATCGGGGTCGAGGCCGCGACGATCTCCGGCCACAGGCCCATGGCCTCGAACATGCGTTGCGTGCTGCGTGACAACGCCGTTGTGCGATCGTCGAAACTCGGCTGCGCGGCGGCCCGTCGTTCGACGGCTTCGACAACCGCAAGCCGTAAACCCAGCGGCGCCAGCGCGAGAGCGAGGCTCGTGCCGATCATGCCGCCGCCGGCGATCACAATATCGTAGTGCCCGTCCTTCATGCGCGCGCCATCCACGCCTCGATGTCGTCGGGATCTTTCATCAAGCCTTTGCTCAGCACGTCGGGGCCTTTCGTCGTAATCGCGACATCGTCCTCGATACGGACACCGATGTTTCGAAAACGTTTTGGAACGTTGCGCTTGTTGGGAATATAGATGCCCGGCTCGACCGTGGTCACCATCCCGGACTCGAGCACCCGCCATTCGTCGCCGACCTTGTAGTCACCGACATCGTGTACGTCCATGCCCAGCCAGTGACCCGTGCGATGCATGTAGAACTGGCGATAGGCGCCGTCCCTGATCAGTTTGGCCGGCGGGCCCTCGAGCAATCCCAGCTTCTTGAGACCGCGCGTAATGATGCGTACTGCCGCATCGTGCGGGTCGTTCCAGTGGTTTCCCCTGACGGTCTTGTCGATCGCGGCAAGCTGCGCCTCCAGCACGATCTCGTAGACAGCGCGCTGCTCCGGAGTGAATCGGCCGTTGACCGGGAAGGTGCGCGTGATATCGGAGGCATAGTAGTCGAGCTCGCAGCCCGCGTCGATCAGAAGCAGGTCGCCGTCGTTGAGCACGTCACCGTTATCGACATAGTGCAGCGTACAGGCGTTGGCGCCACCGGCCACGATCGGACTGTACGACGCCCAGGCGCTGTTGCGCCGGAACTCGTGGCGAAACTCGGCCTCTACCTCGTACTCGTGGATTCCCGGCCTCGTAATCTGCATCGCGCGCTTGTGGGCGGCCACGGCGACTTTTGCCGACTTGCGCATTGCGGAGATCTCGCTGCGGCTCTTGTACAACCGCATGTCGTGTAGCAGATGATCGAGCGCAACGAATTCGGTGGGGGTGTGCAATCCGCGCGACGCGCCGGTGCGCAGCGAGTTAACCCAGTCGGCGATGCGCGAATCGAAATCCGAATACATCCCCATCGTGTAGTAGACACGATCGCAGCCTTCGATCAGGCCCGGAAGAATATCGTCGATATCGTCGATGGGAAACGCGTCGTCCGCACCGAACGTTGCAACGGCGCCATCCTGGCCCGCCCGCCTGCCGTCCCAGAGTTCCTTCTCCGGATGACGCTCGCGACAGAACAGCAGGTACTCGCCTTGCGGGCGTCCGGGCACCAGTACGGCAACTGCCTCGGGCTCCGCGAAGCCCGTGAGGTAATAGAAGTCGCTGTCCTGGCGGTATCGATACTCGACATCACGGCTGCGCATTCGTACCGGCGCCGCCGGCAGTATCGCAATGCCGCCTTTGCCGACCATGCGCATCAACTGCCTGCGCCGGCGTTCGAATTCGGTTCGTTTCATACCTGTTCCGCGTGCCTGATGTCGGTGAGCTCTTCGTACGCCAACTGGGCCGCGACGCGAATGTACTCCACGAGCTCCACATAGGCTGCCTCGTTCGTTTCCTCGTCGGATTCATCGTCGACGGCAGCGCGCGTGATCTGCAGCATGTCGCGTATGATATCGGACAGGGGTTCCTCCGCGAGGCGGTCTTTGAGCAACTGCGGGTGATTCTTCGAGACGAAACCGTGCAGAAATCCCTCGCACCAGTGCGCCAGTGCTCGGGTCCGTTCTTCGGCGCCGGTATCGTCATCGGGCAGCAGGGGCTCGAACTCCGACAGGCGCTCCGTCAGCTGCCAGTACGTTCCCTGGTACAGGGAATCGAGCTTCTTCCGGCACTCGGCACACAGCGCGTCGGCCTCGTTCGTACCCTCGAGCACCTGCAACAACCAGTCGGGACCGGCGGGCACACCGGCCACCGCAAGCCTGCCAGTCAGCAGACCGTGACTTTGCGCGGCGTCCCAGCTCGCACCACAACGCCGTAGCGCTTCGTCGAGCTCGTCGAAGCCTACCTTTTTATCCATGCGGGTGTGTTCCTTCCCAATCGAGCCAAGCCCTTATGATCCCACGGACGCACCCGCGAGACCATGTCCGCACGAACCGGCCGACAGGGAAGATTGATTCTGCGGAATCGCCTGACTATATTGACGCTATGGCCGACAGCATCAACTCCACGTTCGAACACGAACTGAAACGCCTCGAAAAGCGCGTCGACGCACTCGTGCGCGTTTGCGATCAACTGCAGGACGAGAACCGTTCCCTGAAACAGCGTCAGGATGTCCTGACGTCGGAACGAGCCACCCTGTTGCAGAAGAACGAGCAGGTCCGTGCGCGTGTCGAAGCGATGATCGGTCGCCTCAAGGCAATGGAGCAAGGCTCCTGAAGGCAGACGGAGTACGCCGAATGACCCAACAAATCGCGCAGGTGAGTGTTCGTATTCTCGATAAGGAATACCAGGTTGCCTGTCCCGCCGAAGAACGCACGGATTTGCTCGATTCCGCGGAGATCCTGAACAGCAAGATGCGTGAGATTCGTGACAGCGGCCGCATTGTCGGCCTCGACCGTATCGCCGTCATGGCCGCGCTGAACATGGCCAATGACCTGCTGCACGCAAAGGCTCGCGATCAGGAACTCGAAGGCGACATCAGCGATCGCCTGAAATCGATCTCGGATCGTGTCGACAACGTTCTGAGCGGTTCGCAGCAGCTCGACTTGTAATCCGCGCATCCGGCACGATATTCGAATTGGCGCTTCCTGCAGTGTTCGATACCGACCTGGATACCTTTCGACCCTAAATCATTACCTCGGGGTCGTGCACTGTCGGCAGCATTTGAGCAGGGCCGTAAAAACGGTAAGCCTGTTGCGGCCACGGCTGACCCCACCTGTTGCTCCGGTTCGAGAGCGACGGTTCGGTGACGGCACAGGCGGGAAGCGCCTCCTTCTTCTCGGTGACTCTTTGGGCCCGTTAACACCGTATGAGTGACCAGCCCGATGCATGAACAACGATTGCAGGGACTCGCGGCTCGCCGCGGAATGTCCGCGGACCAACGTCGACAGGCTTCGCGCACGATCTGTAAACGTGTCATTGGAACGCGCGAGTTTGCGTCGAGCAAGTACGTGGGCGCCTACCTGCCGATGCACGACGAAGTCGACACCCGCGAGATCATTCAGCGCGCCTGGCGCGCAAACAAGCGCGTTTTCGTGCCGATCTTGCGCGGCAATGCACAAATGTTGTTTTGTGAGATTACGCCTGACACCGAACTCGAGCAGAACCGCCTCCGTATTTGGGAACCCTCTCGCGGTCGCATCATCGAGCCCGAAAGACTCGACCTCGTCATCGCCCCGACGGTCGCATTCGACGAACGAAATCACCGCATCGGCATGGGCGCCGGTTTTTTCGATCGGTGTTTCGCATTTTTGCGACACCGCAGACATTGGCTGCGCCCCAAGCTTCTCGGTGTCGCCTTCCAGTGCCAAAAAGTCGAGAAAATTACGCCAAATGCTTGGGATATACGGCTTTATCGGATCATCACCGATTAGGAACACCTGCTTTTTCACCTGAAAAACAGCCTGTTCACACGGCAACGCGCTTTGGCAAGTCGAAGCCTCGCACGCGAAACTCACCGTGCAAAGCGGGCGGTGCGGCTCACTCGAAACCTCGCGTTGC
>JANQGP010000045.1 GCA_028277265.1 Woeseiaceae bacterium
CCTCCGTTCGCTCGCGTCGAAGCTGTCCCACGAACTTCGCACGCCCCTTGCGATCGTCACGTCGTCGCTCGAGAACCTCGAGCATGAACCGCTCAATGATGAATCGAAAGGGTATACCGCCCGCGCGCGGGAGGGTGCGGACCGGTTGCGCCGTATCCTTAACGCCATGAGCGAAGCCAGTCGTGTCGAGGAGCTGATGGCCAATGCAGAGCTGGAGCGCTTCGATCTCAGGGCCATCGTCGCTTCGACCGTCGATGCGTATCGCGATGTTTACGGTGAACGCGTGTTTCGGTTCGCCTGCGATCTCGACGACGCGAGCATGACAGGGGCGCCTGAGCTGCTGATCCAGATGCTCGACAAGCTCGCCGACAACGCGGTCGACTTCAGTGCCGCCGGTGACACCATCGACATCGGGTTGCGGCGATCGGAGGGCATGTTGCACCTTTCGGTGGCGAACCCGGGACCGGCACTGCCCGAGCGCATGCGCGCGCAACTGTTCGACTCGATGGTTTCGGTTCGCGGGGGCAAGGACTCGCGCCACCTCGGTATCGGCCTGTACATCGCCAGGCTGATCGCCGAAGGCCATGGCGGGCGCATCAGCGCGGCGAACATCGACGGCGGTGTCGAGTTCACCGTCTCGTTGGGCGTCAACGCCTGACGCTATCGGCAGTCGGGGTAGAACTCCGCCTCGCCGCCCGTCTCTGCGCTGATCAACGTCGACCTGCCGTGCGGGTGTTTCGACTCGATCGGATAGAAATCCTCCATCTTCTCCATCACGGCGCTCGCCATCCCGCTCGCAGCCAGCCCACCGGCCCCCATGTTCTCCATCATGTCCTTGAAGGCGCCGAAAAACCCGACCATGGCGTTGCCAACCAGCCGGCCGCCCTCGACGTCATCGATATCGGCCGCCCACACCAGCGTTACGTCGTGCTCGGCACCTTCTTCGTAGACTTTGAAGCCCACTGTGTCGTAGTTGCCGATGGTGCGATCGTCCCCGGTCTCCTCGACGATCGTCTCGCGCGGCTCCTGCATCATCGAGCCGAGCATGTTGGATGCGCTTGCCTTCTCCTTCATCATCTTCGCGAGCTCGGGATTCTCCTTTTCCATCTCTGCAATGGCTGCCTGCATTTTCGCCATCGCATCGGGCGGCATACCGGGCATCGCAGACATGTCGGGTCCCTCCGTGTTCATGACGCGGCATTGTCCGCGGTCGAAGAACAGCATCCGGCGCTCGGCCGCCTGAAAAATCATCAGGTCGCGCAAATTGCCGGGGCTGTAGGTCGTTTCGACTTTGCCGCCGGACGACGTCGCCATGCCGTCAACGCCGTAGCCCTCGATGCGGAGATTCCCGTCCCCGTCCGCGTACATGATCGTGTACATCTCCGGCGTGCCTGACACGCCGTACTCCATGCTCGTGATCTTGGCGAGTTCGGCGCTCATCGCGAACGGCGAGTGAAGCGCAAACAACAATGCTGTCGCAACAATTCCGGTGCGCATGGCATTCCCCTTTTTGTTATCGGACGCTCAGCATAGACGCGGTCCCGGCGACGCGCAATTCGCTAGCCGCACGCGACGTCGAAACCGACCCGGCCGTCGTCTCTCTTGACCGCTTGCTTAAAAAACACCGTGCAATCGTCCGTATTGAGAGCGTCGCCGACGCTGAGCCTCGACTTCTTTCCGTTCATGACGACGTCGACCGCCGTGTTCCAGGTACGGACCACACCGATGACGTGGCGATCGTCACCGACGTTGACGCTTTCTCCGGGCGCAAGCCAGAAGTCCGCCCCGCCCGCATAGCCGCGCTCCGACAAGCTCTCATCCTTGAGTGATGCCACCTGCCCACCGAGATACTCGAGTTCGGCGCTCGCATCCTTGCGCAGTTCGTCCTGCCGCTCGATGAGTGCCGCAAGTGCGCGAAGCTCTTCGCCGATCTCCGAGTCGCCCGCCGACTGCTGCAGCGTATCGAGGTGCTCGTGAATCTCGCTGAAGTTGCTGTCCTGCTCGGACAGCAACTGGTCGACCGAAGGGCCGAGCAAGCCGGTGCTTTCGATGCCGACCTGGACCGCAATGCCGACGATCGCGCCAACGATCATCCCGCCGAGCGCCGTTGCACCGCCCATCAGCTGCTGTTTCGTGATGCGCCTTTTCATGCGAGTAGCATCCGGTTGGCCTGGATGAGCTGGTAGCCTTTGTAGAACAGGTAGAGGCCGATCGGCAACAAAACGATACCGACGAAGATGGCCAGTGTTGCGAAGCCTGCAACCGTGCAGATGATCGCCCACATCATCACGTACCAGGTGCTCATGCTGTACGCGACGCCGGTCTCGTCATTGCGCACCATGACTGCCTTGATGCCGCCTCCCGAATTCGTGCCGACAACCGTCGCTTCGTCGCCGTCGGTAAGGTCGATGCCTTTCGGCAGCTTCATTTCGACCGGCGTGCGACCGACGCGGAAGTTGATGCGCTTTTCGGTCTTGAACTGTGTGTGCCCCAGATTACTGGTCTGTGCGCTCTTCACTTCGGTCTCCTCGCGAAAATTGCTGACGGTTCCCGAGATCTTCGTTAGTGCCATCGTCTTTCTCCTTATCAGTTATCGCGGCGGGAGAGTTCGAGCCCCATGGGCCCGTACAGGCGCTCGTCGCGGCGAGTGAGCACGACCGTTCCCTGTGCGCTCGTCACGAGTACCTTGTCGCCGTCGAGCCGGTACTCGGCATCGACTTCGCTGCCCAGTACCGAAATCGTGACATCGCCGTTTCCGGCGAAGACGTACTGCGTGACGCCCGGATCGTCGGCGTAGGTGCCGTTCAGGTCGTCGCTGCACGCGACGAGGGCCACGCATGTGATGATCAGGAACAGTTTCGGTTTCGCCTGCATGATTTCGTCTCCCATCACCGGAAAACCTAAACGAAGCAGGCGCTTGTGCCATCGACAGTAATCGACACTTAGGGCCGGTTAGCATGACTATTGCGGTGTACTATTGGCGCATGAGCCCATCCAACGGTCCCCAGCGCCGCCGTGGAGTTCGTGCA
>JANQGP010000131.1 GCA_028277265.1 Woeseiaceae bacterium
GATCGCATAGATGAACCACTGCCGGTCAGTATGACCGTTGGCATCGTCTGCGCAATGCTCAGTCGTCAAACTGGTTTGTAACCAGCAGGTCCCGGGTTCGGCTCCTGGTGCCGGCACCATTTCGTCCAAGAGAGTCCAATCTGGCCGCCCGCAGACGGTGTGCCCGGTTCAAACGACGAATGGGGACGAACTACTGGAACTGTCAGAGAGTTTGTTGCATAGCGTCACCGACATCGAACCTGAACTGGTCTGCAGTTTCGACTATCTACCGCCACCATTGCCCGCTAATAGTCACACCACCGTCATGGACTACTTCAGTGCCGGTAACGTAGTCGGACTCGTCAGAGGCTAGGAATGCCACGGTCGCCGCGATTTCCTCGACCTTTGCCAGTCGTCCGGCGGGAATGGCTGCCTCCAGATTTTCCATTACCAACGGGTCTTCCAGCAATTCACGATTGATGTCCGTTACAGCCCCCAGAGGACACAAGAGATTTGACGTTATACCGTGCGACGCCCATTCGAGCGCAGCCATGCGATTGAGCATCGCCAATCCTGCTTTCGCCACGCAATAGGCTGCTTGCTGAGGCGCGGGGAGTAGCGAAGCCGTCGATCCAATATGAATAAGTCGGCCGCCGCGTTTTTGCTCAATCAGTTTCCGTGCGACAGCTTGTGTGCAATGGAATGCTCCAGTCAAATCCACTGCCAGCATGCGATCCCAATCATCGGGGTGACAATCAAGCAAAGACCCGAAAACAATAATACCTGCATTGTTGACCAGCACGTCGACACCGCCATGTAGATCGATACTACGATCGACCATTCGTACAACTTGCTCTCGATCCGAGACGTCCGTCGATATGTAGCTCGCTCTCCCTCCGGCTGACTCGATGATCGAGCATGTTTCATGTGCTCCGTCTTCATCAATGTCGGCGATTACAACGGATGCACGTTCCGCGCCAAAACGAGTGGCGATAGCGCGTCCGATACCTCCAGAGCCCCCGGTGACGATCGCAACTTTGTCAATCAGTCGATCTGGAACCGGCTTGGCACGGTGTACATAACTCTCAGTCTTGCTCATCGGACTCTCTCGCCTCTAATACATGAGTAGGCCACCGTTAACGTGCAACATCTGTCCGGTGACATATTGTGATGCCTCACTTGCAAGGTAGGCGCAACAAAGCGCGATCTCTTCTGGTCTTCCCATGCGCTTCATCGGGATAAGATCGAGGAATCGTTCGATCTCGTCCGTGCGCATGCCCTGTCTCATCATCGGCGTGTCAACTGCACCCGGAGCAACTCCGTTGACCCGTACGTTGCGACTTGCATAGTCCCCGGCGAGCGACTTGATCAGTGCGCCAACAGCGGCCTTTGTCATTGAATAGGCGCACGATCCAACGTGTCCACCAGTGAATGCCCCTTGGCTCGAGAACAACACAATGGATCCGCCAGCCGTTTTGGCCATGGACTCTGCCGCGGCTCGCGCAAGAAAGAACGACCCCCACATGTTCACCGCTGTCATCTCGTGTAGAGAGTCTATGGTGACGTCATGGAGCGGTGCACGGTGGATCACCGCGCCGGTATTGACCACGATGTCAAGTCGCCCCGTGCGCTCCATCGCGGTATCTATTGCATCTTGGCAGGCCTGGGAATCGCCGAGGTCAAAGCAAATCGCTGAGTGTGGTCCTTCGCCAAGCCCTTCCAGGACTCCGTCGAGCGATTCGCATTGAATATCGCAGATTGTGGTCTCACAGCCGAGTTGGGCCAACAGTTCCGCCGTTGCCTTGCCTATTCCACTGGCCGCCCCTGTCACAAGTGCGTGCTTGCCGGTCAGGCCAAAATCAAAACCTCGTGTCATTCGACGTTGGCCTCCTTGTCTCCCCGACAGAAACTGCCAAGCGGCGTGCCAGGCGTTGGCTTGGAGAAACCGAGTCGCTCGTAGACTGTCTTGGGCACATCCTCGATTCGGCGGTAAATCGTCCAGCTACAAACGGCTGTTCCATCGCTCGGGTAGGTAGGCGGGTCTACGACTCTCACGGGATATCCAAAGTTCTCGATCGGCATTTTCTCCAGCAGCACACAACAATGGGCGCAATAAGCACATATACCCTTCTTGTTCCAGGCGAAAGCGTGCTTTTCTTCCGTGACGCGGTAGCGAAAAGGCGGTTCCATCAGGGGTCTCAGTCCGTCGAGCGGTTCCCCGACCATGGTCCGACCACCGCTGCCGCAAGGTGTAAACGTCACAGTTACACGGTCCTCAAACTCCTCGACGGTCATTGAACCGTCGCGCTCGGCGCCAGAAAGGTGCCCGTGCATGGCCTCAAACGTGAGATACACAAGCAGCTCAAATGCCTGGTCCCAGTCTGTCTTGGCCACATCGAACTGCGAGTAGCGTTGCGTAAACCAACCACCGAGCACCCAATCTTCGTACATCTCTCCCAGCGCCGGTTCACCGAGCTGCCGAATCACGATGTCCATCAAGCCACTAATGAAGTCCACATCGGCATCGTGTAATACGCGCCAACAATGCTGCAGTTCATCAATACCCGAGCTACTGTCGTCAGATTCCACCGCGTTTGACTTCAGCCGCTCGGCAGCCGATTCCAACGTCGCCCACGCCACGTCGCGGCCATCGCTGATCTCCGGGTGAAAGTCCTGGACCAGCTTCTCGACCCGTTGAACCAGTGGTTCCACCTGATCAGGGCTGAGTTTTGCATCCAGGAAGCGGCCGATATCCCGGCGCCATGAGGTGTAGATGTCGAAGATGACGCGCGCTTCCGCGACGAACATATTGACCAGATCATGCATAGCCCTCGTATTGCCGGAATCCAGCGCTTCGCGAATCTTCGGCACAGTGCCAATAGCCAGGTCCTGCGGTCCGCCCGATCGAATCGCACGACCGAGGACAGGGCTCCAATGAATCGGCGCTTCAGTCATTTCATGGCCATCACTTGAGCTAAATGGAAAACAGCTGTTCGGCGTTTCCGGCAAACATAGCGGTCCTTTCATGCTCGGAAAAATCGGCGATTATCTGATCATAAGCGTCGATAAGATCAGGATAGGAGCACGAAAGGCGATCTAAGGGCCAGTTGGTGCCAAACATCACTCTAGTCGTACCGAACGCTTCGATACATTCGCGCACCCACGGTCGAAGGCTATCCACTGACCACGATCTATCGTACATCGGAAGGCCGGAAATCTTGATCCACACATTGGGCGATCTGCCAATCATCTGTATCGAGGCACGCCACGCTTCGAAATACTCCGGCGTCCGCTCCATCGGGAACGCGCAATGTTCGAGGCAAACCGGAAACCCGGACACAGCCCTGGCCAGTTCCTGGACTTTCGGTAGATGCTCGTACGTTGCCCACACGCATGGGATGAGTTGGAACTTCGGCAGCAGTTGGAATCCCCGCATCCAGCACGGATCTGCAAGCGTCTCAAATGCAACAAGATCGCGAATACCGCGGACGTTCGCGAACTGGACATGGCGCTCAAGAGTTTCAGCGGCTTTTTCGTCCGCAAGATCGCACTCTGCAACAATCCCCTGCGGAAAACCAAACTGGTCGGCGAACGTCTGCAGCCACCGGGTCTCTTCGACCGGATCGTCGCTGCCCAGAGCGGCTTGAACGTGAATGGCCTTCAGAACGTTGGAAAAGCGAGCTTCGGCCAAAAAATCCTGGACCCAATAGTGCTGCGCCTTAATTGCATCGATGTCGCCCAGTAATGGGTGTACTGCATCGGGTTCAAGCCAGGACCAACGCAGTTTCGAGTGCTTCAAATCGAACAAGTGAATGTGCGTATCGATGAAAGGAATATCGGCCACTGTTCTTGATATCTTATCTGTTTCGGTTTTCGGATCGGCGACGTCCAGGCTCGATGCAACAGTCGCTGGTCTTGGTTGGAAACAATTGTTCGACCTGCGCGCACAACCACCGAAATGGGTCCAGCTGGGGATTCATCGACGTACCGTCGTGTGGACGTCGCGACGAACCGGTAACGTTTCCAATTGTTGCAACCCCGAGCAAGCCTGTCAAGCGATGAGGACACCTTCCTGGTGCACAAGCTGGAAGTATTGCCCTTAGCGGCATACAGCGACGAGTAGTGACTGTACCTACCGGCATGGCTCTTGACGTGGTGCCACTTGACAAGCGAATTCGGGATTGCTAAAAACGTTTCCCGAAACGTTTCCAGTTTTGGTTCAGGCATCCTGGCCGAGCCAAACCTGTTGAAGAGGGGGGATTGAACGTGAGGAATCAAGGCTGGGTCATCGGCATCATGGCATTTGCGCCGCTTGCATTGTGTTATTCGGCGCTCGCGCAGGAATCTGGCGCACGCGAGGGAACTCTTGAAGAGATAGTGGTTACGGCACAAAAGCGCGAAGAGCGGATGTTCGACGTGCCGATTTCTATGGCGGCATTTAGTGGAGATTTTCTGTCGGAGTCTCAGGTTAATAACCTGAAGGACTTGCAAACAGTCTCGCCAAACCTGCTTGTTGTGCAATCCACGGATCGCGCTTCCGGATCGTTTTTTATGCGCGGAGCAGGTACGGCAATTCAGGATCGAGGATTCGAACAATCGGTGGGTATGTATGTTGATGGTGTTTATCGTGGCCGTGCCGGACCAGCCTTACAGGACTACATGGACATAGAACGAATTGAGGTTCTGCGCGGACCGCAAAGCACACTGTTTGGCCGGAACAATCTTGTAGGTGCAATCAGTGTCGTTACGAGAGCCCCTTCGTATGAGTTCGAAGGCACCGGGGAAGCCACGTATGGCAATTTCTCGCAACTTCAATTGCGTGGTTCACTATCCGGTCCAATCGCTGAAGATAAGGTGGCTTTCCGTATTGCCGCGCAGCACATGGAAAGGGACGGGTTCCTCGAGAACATCGCTCCAGAAGGCGAAGATACCGACGCTGCCGAGACGCAGTCCGTTCGCGGCCAACTTCTGTTCGATTTTTCGGAACGCACATCGCTGCGTCTCATCGCCGACTACTCGAAAGTTGACGACGTGTGTTGCGGTTTGACACTGGGGTTCATGTCCGTTGCCGATGCGAACGGCATTCACAATGGATACACACCGCCGGGTCCAGGTACGCCTGGGCTGTTTCCGCCGAATGACGATCCGGGGGACTATTTCGACGTTTTTGATCGGGTGATTGCCGACGACGGCCCGCACGAACAAACCATTGACGACTGGGGGTTTTCTGGTGAGTTCAATCACGATTTCGGCGGCGCGACGCTGACCGCGATTGGCTCCTATCGATCATACGAGAGCCAGTTGGACACAGACATCATGTTCACCGACACACCGGTAATCAAAATCATCGTGACCACGGCGAACGACTTCGTAGAAAGGTCATTCGAAGCGCGGTTGGCCAGTACCGAGGCCGGCCCGCTCGACTGGATCGTGGGCCTGTATTATTTCGATCAGGAGTTGGAGGAAGACAACTCCTTCTTGTCGGTTGGAGGCCACTATCGTGCATTGCAGGACACCGATAGTATCGCCGTATTTGGACAAGCAACGTGGCACATCTCAGAGCGCCTCGACCTTACTGCCGGGCTTCGCTATTTGAACGAGGAGAAGTCGTCCGTCACGGTGCCGGTTCCCCCAGGTACGTCGCTCGGCACAAACGGCACGGTGGAGATCGATGACAAGCCTTTGATGGGGACTGCGTCGCTGGCTTACGAATTCTCAGAGAATGCGAATGCCTACATCAAATACTCGCGCGGTTACTTAGCCGGCGCAGTTAACCTTTTCATCAGCGGGCCGGATATCCAAGACAACCCCAGCGTCGAGCCGTCGACCAGTGACAGCTTTGAGATCGGTGGCAAGTTTCGTATGCTCGACAATCGCTTAAGATTGGACACCGCGATCTTCTTCCAGGAATTGCAAGACCAGCAAGTACAGGCGACGGTGCCGATACCCGGCGGCGGCGGGTTGGCGACGATTGTCATTGTAGACAACGCTGCTGAAATCGATAGTACTGGCGTAGAGCTGGAACTCACTTATGCGCCAACAGAGCAGTTCGATTTGGCCATGGGCCTTGTTTATCTTGACGCCGAGTACGGCAGCTATCCTGGCGCGCCGGTGCCGATAGGATCTCAAGAGACAGAGCAGGATCTCTCCGGGCAACGGCCGTTCCAGGCGCCAGAGTGGACAATTACGGGGAATGTCACATTTCAGCAGCCATTGTCGGGTGGGCAACTTTCGCTGATCGCGCGGCTAGGCGGACGGTTTCTTACGGAGTACACGACCGACGTCGCCAATGATCCCTTGTTTGTCCAAGACGATATGCTGGTAGTTGACGCAAGCCTCTCACTTGAATCCGACCGATGGTCGGTGCAGTTGTGGTCAAAGAATCTCGCCGATGAGGATCTGATTCGCGGGGGCACTGGCATGCCTGCAGCGCCAACCAGCATCGGATACTGGGTTGGCGATCCACGAACCTACGGCCTCACCGGTCGCATTCGTTTCTAATGACATGGCGGGCCTGGACGATGCCGTGGGGACCACAACGGCTGCTGCATTTTCATGGGGAACCGGGCCTGGCGATGCTGGTGCGGATTGACCAATCGCGATTGAGTCGACGATGACAAACCTGACACGGCGGGCATTCATATTGAGTACCGGTGCATCCGGCTTAGTGTTGGGCTTAGCTCCCAATAACGCACTTGGCCGGGGACTACATGGTCGCAGTGGCGACGACGCTTTGGCGGCTTCGTTCAAGCAACCCCCTGATAGTGCCCGGGCGTGGGTTTACTGGTGGTGGCTGGATGGCGCCGCAAGCGAAGCTGGGATTACCGCAGATCTTGAAGCGATGCGCGAGCAGGGCATCGGTGGCGTTCTCTTGTTTGATGCAGGCGCCGGTGGTCCGGCAGCACCTAAGGGCCCATTGTTCATGAGCGCGGAGTGGCGCGTGTATTTCCGGCATGCAGTCCGAGAGGCGGCTCGGCTCGGCATCGAAATGGGCGTGAACCTGTGCAGTGGATGGAACGCTGGAGGCCCGTGGGTCGAAAGAGAAGACGCGGTAAAAAGCCTGGTCTGGAAAGAAACGATAGTTGATGGGCCGGCTCGGATCGACCTTGAGTTACCGCGGTACGTCGAACCGCCGCCGAAGCCGCCGGATGTCGAGTACGTCAAGTCTGGCTGGCCCGAGATAGCGGAACAACCAGTCGATTGGTATCGCGACATTGCCGTGCTTGCCTGCCGCGAAGGCGAGGACGGGGAATGGCGTCTGTCCGGAGTCCGGAATCTCACGAGTGCGATGCAGAACGATCGACTGCAATGGGATGCTCCCGGCGGTCGCTGGACAATTCTCCGAGTGGGGTATGTCATCGGCAAGCGGGGGCTGTCGACTGGAAGAGTGAGCAACTCGTCCTGGCCAGTGCCCGCATGGGAGATCGATCCGATGAGCGCCGACGCAATGGATCGCCATTTCGCAGAAACCGGCGCCAAGCTAATTGCGGATGCAGGCGCTTTGGCTGGTGAAACGTTCAAGTTCACGCACATTGACAGTTGGGAGATCGGTCGGCCGACATGGACAGCGAAGTTCATTGAAGAGTTTGAGACTCGCCGTGGCTATGATCCGACCAACTACTTGCCGGCCCTGGCGAATAAGATAGTGGACGATCGAAACGTCACGGAACGATTTGGCTGGGACTATCGGCGAACAATTGCGGACCTGGTCGTTGAGAACTACTACGGTCGCCTCAGTGTGCTGTCCAAAGAACACGGGTTGGGGACGCATTCTGAATCGGGCGGACCGATTTTTTGGCACAATGTTGACGCGTTGGAGGCATTGAGCACCAACGATATTCCCATGGGCGAATTCTGGAGTTCAAGAACGTCGTTTCCGGGATTACCCTTTGGATGGGATGAACCGCTGGGCGTGGCAGCTCCTTTCTTCGAGCCTACATCGCGAGTTCTTCCAGACTTCGCGTATAGCTCTGTTCGCCAGGCGGCAACGGCGGCCCATATCTACGGCAAGGATCTTTGTCAGGCCGAAGCACTCACCAACACGAACAAGGACTGGACAGAGGACCCTGACTACCTCAAACCCTACATAGACCGAGCGTTTTGTCTCGGGCTGACGAGATGTGTGTTTCACGGGTATGTGCATCAGTCAACCATGACGGACAAGCCGGGATATGTCTGGGAGCACATCGGCCCGCATTTGGATAGAAACATCACATGGTGGTCGAAATCCCATGCCTGGCTTGCTTACGTGACCCGATGCCAATTTATGCTGCGGCAGGGAAAGTTCGTTGCCGACGTCCTGTATTTCACAGGACAGGCTATTCCGAATTTCGTCTTGCTGGATCGCAAGCCGATCACAGGATTCGACTGCGATGTGACCAATGCGCACGCGCTGCTCACTCGGGCGTCCGCACACAAATCGCGACTCAGGCTACCAGACGGCATGTCGTATCGGTATCTAGTGTTACCTGACGGGGCGGGAAAAGCACTCACACCGGCCGTCTTGGAAAAGATACTCAAACTCGTAGAGGGTGGTGTGACATTCGTCGGCGATCGACCCGAGCAATCGTTGGGGCTAAAGAACCGCCGCCAATCGAATGGACAGGTCCAGACACTCGCCAACGCCCTCTGGGGTACGGGCATGCCGCGCTCCGGCGTCCGGAAACTTGGCAAGGGTCGCGTAATTTGGGGCACGCCGCTGGAAGAGGTCATTGAGGCTGACGCATTGCCGCCCGACATCGAGTTCCGGTCAGTTGACGACGTGGAAAGCATCGACTGGATTCACCGCCAGGACGGCGAGACTGACATCTACTTCATTGCCAACCAATCGGATCGCGTGATGACGACCGAGGTAGTGTTTCGGGTAAATGGAAAAGTGCCGGAACTCTGGGATCCCGTGGTCGGGGAAACACGTGAATTGACAGAATTTAGCCAAGCAGGCCGTCGGACGGTCGTACCCCTGAGGCTCGAACCAAAGCAGAGTTGGTTCGTTGTATTTCGAAGGCCATTGAGTGATACCGCCCTGGTTGAAGGAGAGAACTTTCCGGAAATTCATAGCACGGGTACCTTGGACGGCCCGTGGAGCGTCGATTTTGATGAGGAATGGGACGGGCCACAAGGGGTCGTTTTTTCGAAACTCGACGACTGGACTGAGCGGCCGGAGGACGCAATCCGACACTTCAGTGGTACTGCGGTCTATCGAAAAGCATTCGACTTGCCACGCAACGAACCGACCCCACAGTACCTGGACTTGGGAACGGTCAAAAACGTTGCTCGAGTAAGGCTCAATGGAGAGGACCTGGGCGTTGTCTGGACTGCGCCGTGGCGCGTCCGTATCGACGCCATAGTGCGTGCGAAAGACAATCAATTGGAAATTGAAGTTACGAACCTCTGGCCCAACCGGCTTATAGGTGATGCAAGACTACCGCCGGATGAACGTCGTACGAGGACCAACGTGCGGACCTACGATACGAAATTACCCGAACAGTTCTTCTGTTGGTGGGATGCTGAGTGCGAAGAGCGCAAAGCGACCGGTGCGTCTGCTGGGTTGCTCCCATCAGGACTACTGGGACCGGTCAGTTTGCTGGTCGAGGAGTCAGACACGCAGCCTTAAAGAAGCCCGTATTTGTTGTCTCTGAACCTCGAGTTTCCGTGAAGTTGGATGTGAGTATAATGTCCACGTCAAGCGGAATGCGCGGATACGGGAGGCTCTATGGGAATGCGCGAAGGTGGTCGCGTCGGCATAAGGGAGGTTGCAAAGAAAGCGGGAGTTGCGATTTCATCGGTGTCGCGCGTCCTGTCCGACCATCCGGACGTAAGCCCTAAGATGCGTGAGCGTGTGTACGCGGCGGTCAAGGCTCTCGACTACGAACCCGACGTTCTTGCTCAGAGTATGCGTTTAGGCAAGACGCGTATCGTTGGCTTCCTGATCGGCGACATCTCCAATCCTCTGTTCTCGGAGATCGCGTTAGGCGCGGAAATGGCGCTGCACCAAGACCGCTATGCGATGTTAATCGTCAACTCGCATGGCCGGTTTGCCGACGATGCTACCCAATTGCGCTTGCTGCGAAAACGTCGCGTCGATGGTTTCATTGTGTCGCTAACGGACGAGAATCAACGTGACACTATTGCAGAACTACAAGGCCTGGATTGTCCTGTGGTCCTGCTGGATCGGGAAGTGCCTGACTGGCGTTGCGCGTCCGTGGTGTCCGATCACGCAAGTGGCACCAGGGCTGCCGCCTTGCATCTTATTGAACTTGGCCACACCAGTATTGGACTAGTGGCCGGTTCAGAAAACGTACTCCCTACCCGCGCGCGCGCGGAAGCGCTGCTAGCGGAATGTTCCGCACATGCGGGGGTTGAAGCGCATGTAGCGTATGGCAGCTACAGCGAAGCACACGGCGAAGCCGCTACTGAGGCACTGCTCGCACAATCGAAGCCACCTACGGCAATTATTGCGGGCAGCAATCAAATCCTGGTGGGTGTATTGCGAGCGATTCGGCGGCGGCATTTGCGCATTCCCGCCGACTTATCGGTCGTAACGTACGATCGCAGTCCCTTGGCGCAGTTTCTCGAGCCGGCGTTGGGCACAATCGAGCGCGACACGCGACAAATCGGGCACACGGCAGGGGAATTGCTGGTGGAATCGCTTCGAGACGAAAAACTGCCGCCGCGACGCATTGTGCTGCCAGTCAGGTTTGAACCTGCCGAGAGTTGCGGCCCCAAGCCAACGACCTCTGGCAACTGATCGGCTCCCAGGGAACTGCAGGCAGCTCACGTGGCATCTCCGCGATAAGACTCCGTTCTATCCCTTCACACTCGGGATGAGCGTCCGAGTCCCGGTTTGGGAGGAGGATTGCGCGCTATCTATTGCTGCGCTTGACTTGCAGCATGCACGAAATTAAGATTGGAAACGTTACCGGAAATGCCGGAAACGTTACCAGTCACATTAAGTGCCTGGCAGTATTCACAAGCAGTTTGGATGAGACTTGCAAATGCCAGACAAAGTAGAGGCCAGCGAAGATTCGAGCATTCTGACGGGTGCTTCAACATCAATGGCAGCTGACTTGACGATAGAGCGAGTGGAATTCGTTCCACTTCTGATGCCGCTGCCGAAGACATTTCGGGGGAGCTACTATCACATGAGCCATCGCTGCACGATTCTCACTCGGGTATACACGTCGGGCGGCGTTGTGGGAGAGTGCTACAACGGCGATGAGTACGAAGGGCAGGCAGATATTCTGCACATCCTGCGAGAAGAGATTGCGCCGCGCATCGTTGGCTTGAGTGCAGCGTCACCGGAGCTTTGCTGGGAAGCGGCTCTGGCACCTACCTACAACATCTTGAGGGAGCGACGGCTGGCATTGTCCGCGCAAGCATGCATAGACAGTGCAGTATGGGATGCGTTTGGCAAGGCGATTGGTCAACCTCTCTACCGATTGTGGGGCGGTGCAAAAGACCGTGTGCATGTCATTGCAATCGCCGGCTACTATGAGGATGGCAAGCAACTCAATGACTACGCTGTGGAAATGGAGCAGCTGCAGTCGATGGGTTTCGGTGGATGCAAGTTCAAGGTTGGCGGGCGCTTACCTGCGGAGGATGCCGAACGTGTTCGCGCTGCCCGAAGCGCCGTCGCGTCAGATTTCAAAATCTGCGTGGATGCCAATCAAGGGTGGGAATTGCGAGATGCCATCGACTTTGCACGGCAGATTGAAGACCTGGACATCATGTGGTTCGAAGAGCCTTGCCGTTGGTACGACGACAAAAGATCCATGGCAAGCGTTCGTTCTATCAGTGGTATACCGGTTACCGCGGGCCAAAGCGAATTCTCTCGGGCAGGTTGCCGCGATCTGATGATCGACGGCGCAATCGACTATTGCAATTTTGATGCAAGTTGGGGCGGCGGTCCGTCCGAATGGCGCCGGGTAGCAGGTATGGCATCCGCATTTGGGGTAACCATGGCCCATCACGAAGAGCCGCAAATCTCGGCCCATTTGCTCGCCTCGATTCCGCATAGTGCCAGTATGGAGACTTTTCACCCGGACCGTGACCCGCTGTTCTATGTTTTGGTGGCCAACCGCGAGGAATTCAAAGACGGCTTCTACAAGGTGCCTCAGGGGCCAGGATGGGGGCTTGAACTGGACGAAAGCGTTATCAACAAGTATTGCGCAGAATGAACTCTGATCTACCGAAGCCGGCAGCGGCCGAATCGACTGCCGAAGCACCATTAGCTGTGTCTCCCCTCGTCAATCGAGCACTTCTCGAGAGATTTCTACGGAAGATGTTGCTCATCCGTTGTTTCGAGGACAAGGTCCACGAAGCGTTCCAAAAGAACTTGGTATTCGGGACCACCCATTTGTGCCAAGGACAGGAGGCCGTATCAGCCGGCGCGCTCGAGTGTCTACGCGATGACGACATGCTCACCTATACCTATCGAGGCCACGGGCAAGTAATCGCGCGTGGTATGGATCCGGAGGACGCATTTGCCGAGATCTTCGGCCGAGACAGCGGCTGCAGCCGGGGGCTAGGCGGTTCGATGCACCTGGCAGATTTGTCGCTGGGACTACTCGGCTCTTTCGCAATTGTCGGGGCTGGTTTACCCGTTGCTGTCGGAGCAGCGATTTCTGCCCAGCTCAATGAGCGGGGACAGGTTGCGATGACATTTTTCGGCGATGGGTCGACCAACATCGGGACGTTTCACGAGTCGATGAACTTGGCGGCAGTCTGGAAGCTCCCAATCGTTTTCATTTGCGAGAATAATCTGTACGGGGAGTATTCCCCCATTCTGTTGACAACGCCATTCGAAGATTTGGCGAAGCGCGCGATCGCGTATGACATGCCGAGCGACATCGTGGACGGCAACGACGTTGTCGCCGTGTATGAAGCGGTCTTGCGTGCCACGGACCGCGCGCGCGCAGGAGGTGGCCCGACCTTTGTGGAGTGCAAAACGTATCGGCAAAGAGGACACTCACGCAGTGATCCGGCCAAGTATCGGCCGGACGACGAGTTGGAATCCTGGCTAAAGCGCGACCCAATCGCTCGGTGTGAGGCCGTTCTCAAAACACTTGATGGATTTGACGCCTCCGGCATTGAAAGGATAAAGCTATCTGTCGAAAACCTGATTGATGAGGCGTTCGAAAGTGCTGCAAGCGCGCCATGGCCAGAGGTACGAGATCTCTCATTTGCAGCACTGAGGCAGGACTAACGTGTCAGCAGAACCAGCGCAGATGTCCTATCGTGAGGCAATCGTCGCCGCGCAGCGTGATGCCCTGCGGAGCGATGACCGAGTATTCTTGATGGGAGAAGATATCGGTTTGGCGGGCGGGCCATTCAAGACCACCGACGGCCTTCAGGAGGAGTTCGGTCCGTCGCGGGTACGGGACACGCCGATTTCGGAACAGGCTTTTGTTGGCGCGGCAATGGGCATGGCCCTTACTGGATACCGTCCGATCGTCGAACTCATGTTTTCCGACTTCATGGGCGTGTGCTTCGATCAAATTGTGAACAGCATCGCCAAGCACCGTTTCATGCAAGGCGGGACGCTGGAACTGCCTCTGGTCATTCGAGCAATAGGCGGCGGCGGTGTCCGATTCGGCGCACAGCATTCGCAAACCGGCGAAGGCTGGTTACTACCGGTCCCAGGACTCAAAGTTTATTCATCGGCTTCGCCGAACGAGGCCTACAATCTGCTGCTTGCCGCTGTATACGACCCGAACCCGGTCGTCGTAATAGAACACAAACTCCTGTTTTCGCGAAAAGGTCCTGTAGAGCGGCTCGCAGGCGAACCGCCGCTTGTCGATGGACCGAAGCAGTTACGTGTCGGAAAGGACATTACGATTGTCGCTTCGTTGGGAATGGTTGAACGCATCGAAGCGGCATCGTCTGAGCTGGAGCAGACAGGGATATCGGCCGAGCTTTTTGATCTTCGCGCAATCCGGCCTTTTGAGCCGAAGCTCATCGTAGAGAGCGTTCAAAAGACCAAGCGATTACTCGTGGTTGAAGAAAACCACAGTCTGGGCGGCTGGGGCGGCGAACTCGTTGCGGTCGTGGCTCGCCAAGCCCTGAACGATCTTGCCACACCGCCTGAGCGTATCACACTTCCGGATTGGCCGATGCCGTATAGCCCGGCACTCGAGGACGCTGCAATGCCCAGTGTAGATGCAATCGTGACTCGGGCTCGCGTCATGGTTGAAGGCCGTCGCAGCTGACTGCAGAGATTCTACCCATGCGAACTACGATAGTGATGCCCGCACTCTCCCCTGGAATGACTGAAGGAAAACTCATCAAGTGGCTCAAATGTGAAGGAGACTCGGTTAGCAAGGGCGAGGCAATCGCTGAGATTGAGACGGACAAGTCGGTGCTGGAACTCGAGGCCCTTGAAACGGGGCGCTTGGCCAAAATCATTGTCGCAGAAGACACTGATGCTGTAGAGGTGGATACGCCGCTTGCGATACTCGAGCGGAATGACGAAGTTCAGTCAGATTTGGCAGCAACCACTGAACGGCCAGAAGTCGATCAACCGCACAGGGAGGAGCGGTTCACGACCGAGGTCAACTCGAGCGTCCGCAAGATCATTGCCGAGCGCGTCACTGAGGCGAAATCGTCAATCCCGCATTTCTACTTGACGCTCGACTGCTCGGTCGACGAACTCCTTAAAGTTCGCAAGGCTGTGAACGCGAGTACAAGTGACGACACAAAGGCGTCGATTAACGACTTTATCATCAGCGCCAGTGCGCGTGCATTGCGCGACGTGCCTCGCGTGAATGCGATCTGGGACGACGAGGCGATTCTCATCTACGACGATGTGGACGTTGCTGTCGCCGTAGCAACTCCCGATGGTATCGTGACACCCGTTATACGGAATGCCGACAGTAAATCAGTCGCGGCGATTGCTCTCGAGACAAAGAACCTGGCGGAACGAGCCCGAAACCGCCGCCTTGACCCGGCGGAAACACGGGGCGGCTGCTTTTGCGTATCGAATCTCGGCATGCACGGAATTCGCCAATTCAGCGCAATAATAAGTCCACCGCATTCAGCAATATTGGCAATTGGCGCAGCCGAGGCGCGTCCGGTTGTCAGGCATGGGGAACTCAGTGTTAACACCGTGATGACGTGTACGCTCTCGTGTGACCACCGCTTGCTGGACGGCGAGGTCGGCGCCCGGTTCCTGAATTCGTTCAAGCAAGCGATTGAGAATCCGGCCTGTCTTATCGCAAGGTCCGACGGAAAAAGCCATGGATGAGCGACGAGAAGACACTGGAACCGAGATGCTAGGGCGTTCGGCATTAGATCATCTGTGGATGGCAGGTATATCGCCTACGTTCGCGCAAGAGCGCGGCGGCCCATTGGT
>JANQGP010000157.1 GCA_028277265.1 Woeseiaceae bacterium
TTCGGTTTTCCCGTTTCAGAAGAAGTCATGCGCGACTCTACTTTGGTATTCATGGCTACCGCTCTGGCGGCCTTGTTTGCCATTCTGACCACTCTTTCAGCGTTGGGTCACATGATCTCCAACAAGAAATACGGCTGGCTTGTCCTTACCATCTTTTTCGTATTTGTCAGCGCGTACCTGTACGGACTCATCGAGGTCACCGGGCGAAAATAGGTACGCGGATTCCACGGACTTAGGAACGCGATATGCGCGGTTCTTGCTTTTTCGGCGCGGTCCTCTTGCTCGCTATGGCGACGTCGGCGCGAGCTGACGATGCTCTACGCTGCCTTGATTCGGTCATCGCGGGGCGATTCGATGCTGCTCGCACTGTCTGCCGCAGTCTCGATCTTCGCGATCCCGACTCCGCTATGGTATTCGCTTACTACCAGCTCTACGGCGAGATCGGCGGAGAGCGGCTGCAAAAGCTCGCGCTCATCGGCATCGAGGACGCGACCGCTGTGGAGCGGCGGACGCTTGAAAGCGCACGGCGACACTTCCTGGTTGCCGCTGAAGCTGGAAACCCGGACGCACAGATGCTTCTGTCAATGACTATCGGCATGCTCGAGCCTGCGGAAATCAGTGCTGACGGCGTGTCCTATAACGAGGAAGAAACTCGATGGCTCACCAAAGCGGCTGAACAAGGTGTGCCGGAAGCAAACTACCGACTTGGCATCAGGGCGTTGTCGCCAGGCGGTACGCTTCTGATTCAACCCGAATATCTGCCGTACCTCGAACGTGCCGCACGGCTCGGGCACGAGGAAGCTGCCCATCGTTTTAGCGAGTACGAGACGGCAACGCAGCTAGCATCGACCGACAGTGTCGACGATCCGGTGGCCCTCCGCAAACACGCCGCCGATTTATGGTCACACCCGAATGGCGACGAACAAGAGGCCAACAGGCTGATGCGCCTGCTTGCCGATGCGGGCGATGAGGAAGCTATGGTTGTCGCCGGCAAATGGGCCTGGCCGGACGATGCCGATGGGGCGCTGAAGTACCTTGGCATGGCAGCCGAGCTGAACAATACGGAGGCAATGACTGCGCTTGGCAACTTTTACGCGTGTCGAGGTGATTCAACCAACGCGATTCGGTGGTTCACGGCGGCACGCGACAAGGGGGATCCGGTGGCCAGTTACTCCCTGAAGGAGATGGCCGACTGGGGTATCGATGAGTGGGAATGCCGATTCCTATAGATCGGCTGACCGATAGCGCCGCGACTGATAAGCTCCGGATCCAGTCAGATACCCCAATATCGAACATTGTGATGGACAATCTACGCGCTCGATCTGTGACTGCTGCGCTGGCAGCGTTGGCTTTGACGAGCGCACTGCTTGTGCCGAGCCGGTCGGACGGGCAGTCCGAAGAGTCTCTCGCTCGTTTCTGCGTTGGTGCAGCCACAGTTTGGGCGACGATAGACGAAGAGTACATACCGGAATTTGCCGGAAACTCGCCTTCTCAGCGAGGCGCGGAGTCCTATTGGCGCCACTCCTTTCGTGGCGTGGCCGTGCCGATCCCGATGGTCTCGGACGGTTGGCACTTCTGGATCAGGGACTCGAACCAAAGCAAGAGCCTGGCCGGACTCTCCAATCGGCATCTGAACATCGGCTACGGGCTGCTACCGTCGCATGTACCTTTGGCTATCGATGGCGTAAAGGAGCTTGCAACCGATATCGGATTGCCGGGCACAGACCTTGATCAAATGGAGCTGGTTCGTGCCGCCCTCGAGGTCGAACCTGAGCAGGTTGAGTGCGATCCGAACGACGTTCAGGGGACCGTCAACGCACTCTCTGCCGTCTACTTGAAGGCATTCGTCCTCGGGTTTAACGACAAAGCATACTTGCACGGAGACGGAGTACTCGGACACACGGTGATGGAAATCGGCGAACAGTGGGCGTACCTGTTCGAGGACGAGTCAGGTCAGCTGTACGAGGTTCAGATCAGGCACGAGAACCCCGGTCGCTACCCGAACATCGGTTTCGAGATTGACGACAAGGTACTTGTGGATTCGATGTACTCCTTGCCCTGGATGCCGCTTTTCTTCGAAGCCGCGAGCGACCCGACCAGGGACCGGCTGGCTCACCTTCGCGACTTCATCATCGACTACCCGCTGCCCGAGGAGACGTTCGAATCGCTGGATGAAAAGCTGGCCCAGTTCGAATCGTCGGGTAAGGAATAGCCACGAAACCCTTGAGAACCGGGGTCATTGACCACCTTCAGTCCCGCGTGGCGCTCTTCAGATCGCGATACGCTGAGAGCGACGTACAAGCTCAACCCTTGAAGACCGATACGCCGCCGTCGACTCGCATTGCCGTTCCCGTCACGAATGATGCGTCGTCGGACAATAGAAACTTGGCTGCCGCCGCGACTTCATCGGGACGCGCAATCCTTCCTAGAGCGTGCAAATTCTTGACGAATGCCATAGCGTCCGGGGTGGGCGCAGACTCGTGCCCCATCGGGGTATCGACACCACCACTGATGATCGTATTGACGCGAATCCCGGCATCTGCACATTCAACTGCCAATACCTTCGATAAGCCGATCAAGCCGGCTTTGCTGGCTGCGTACGCCGACATACCCGCGAATCCGGCCGTGTAGCCGACAAACGAGCCGGTGAATACGATCGAACCTCCATCGCTTTCTTGCATCCGCGGTACCTGAGACCTGGCGGCGAGCATAGCGCCGGTCAGGTTTGTGGCAAGCGTTGCCTGCCAATCCGCGACGGCGACTTCGCCAATCGGTGCATTGACGCCCAGCATTCCTGCGTTGTTGAATGCCCCGTCGAGTCGCCCGAAATTATCCACAGCGGTCCGAACCAGCGACTCGTGCAGTGCAAGATCACAGACATCTCCAGCAACTGTGACGACTGAACCGTCGTCGTTGTCGATTTCTTTCTGCAGTTCTTGCAGCTGTTCTTTCCTGCGTGCGGAAGCGATCACGCGCGCGCCGGCGCGGACGAACATCTTCACAGCGGCCTTACCTATTCCCGAGCTGGCGCCGGTTACGATGATCACTCTTCCATCTAGAACGGTCACGAGTTTGTCTCCACACTGCGATTGTGCTGAGACGATAACGGGTCTTACCAGGCTCTTTGGTCGATTTCGGACCTGTAATTCGAGACAATCGGAAGACCTTGATCACGAAGCGGCCGAAGCCAGGAGTTCACGGTTTCGGTACCATCGCGATCTTGGACTGGTCGGCAAAGAGCACAAACCGGTAGTGAAACATCTCGTCCGGATGGTAACCAAATGACTGCCATTGGCCGACTCCAGCCGGTCAGGCGATTTGAGGTAGGATGACTCCAACTGACCCGTTGCCGACACTCGAGGATCGCGTGGTAAGCAAGCTTTTTTCCGACGTTGGGCCGTGAAACGATGCTCTCGAAATTCGAAGAAGCAGCAGTCTTTCTCAAGCCGTATCGGGTGAAGCTGATATTGGCTATG
>JANQGP010000188.1 GCA_028277265.1 Woeseiaceae bacterium
CGGGCTCAGCCCTGCGGGTTGGGAACCAAAAAGCGCCACCCTGTGTTACTCGTCGTTCATTTGGAATCACCAAACTTCTCTCCTCGTGCCTTGCGTGGCGCTTTTTGGCATCCAACAGAGGTCACTCCCGTCGGGTTAACAGGCCCTATAATGTCCGTTCGATCGAGGGGGTGGGCAATGTCGCGATTCACGATCCTCCTGCTCGTTGCGCTCGCAGCGTGTACCGGGGGCCAGCAGGATTTCAGCGAGACCGGCATCGCCGAGCTTCACGATGCCATGCAGCGGGGCGAGGTCACGTCGTCCGAACTCGTAGACTGGTACCTCCGCCGCATCGAGACGACAGATCGGTCAGGGCCGGCATTGCGCTCGATTCTCGAAGTCAATCCGGACGCGCGCCGCATCGCGGCGGCGCTGGACCGGGAATGGCGGGAATCGGGACCGCGCGGCCCGTTGCATGGCATCCCGGTCGTTCTCAAGGCCAATATCGATACGGCGGACAAGATGTACACGAGCGCGGGCTCGCTTGCGCTGTCCGAACACGTACCGCCGGAAGACGCCTACATCGTCAGGCGACTCAGGGATGCAGGCGCCGTCATTCTCGGCAAAGCCAACCTCAGCGAATGGGCGAACTTCCGCTCGACGCGCTCATCGAGCGGCTGGAGCAGCATCGGCGGCCAGACGCGCAATCCCTACGATACGGCGCGCAGCCCGTGCGGATCGTCGAGCGGGTCGGGCGTCGCGGTGGCAGCAAACCTGACGGTCGTCGCAATCGGCACGGAGACCAACGGATCGATCGTTTGCCCGGCGGGAGTAAACGGCATCGTCGGCATCAAGCCCACGCTCGGTCTCGTGAGTCGCAGCGGCATCATCCCGATTGCGCACAGCCAGGACACGGCAGGGCCAATGGCTCGTTCGGTACGCGACGCGGCGATCCTGCTTACGGCGATTACCGGCATCGATGTAAACGACGAGGCGACAGCCGCGGCCGAGATCCACCACGATTACTCGGCCAGCCTGACTGCCGACGGCCTGAGCGGGAAACGCATCGGCGTATTGCGCTCATACCATGGCGCCGGCGCGAATCCCGATGTCGAAGCCGTCTACTCGGCGGCGATCGCAGCCATCGAGGCCCAGGGTGCGGTGATCGTGGACGATATCGAAATCGATACCGAGGGCCTGGGCGATGCCCAGACCGACGTACTGTTGTACGAATTCAAGACGGGCCTGGCGGCGTACCTCTCGCACTCGGCGGCACCGGTCGGCAGTCTCGCCGAAGTCATCGCGTTCAACGATGCCAACGCAGCGTCGGTAATGCCGCACTTTGGGCAGGAGCTGTTCATCCGCGCAGAGCGGAAGGGCTCGCTCGCCGATGAGGCCTACCTCACTGCGCTCGAAACCAGCAAGCGCATCGCTCAGTCGGGCATCGACGCCGCGATGGCAGAGCACGAACTGGACGCATTGATAGCGCCGACGAACGGTCCGGCCTGGATGATCGACCTCGTCAATGGCGACACCTTGCGCGTCAGCAGCTCGTCCCTCGCAGCGGTTTCGGGGTATCCGAGCATCTCGGTACCGGCCGGACAGGTGGCCGGACTCCCTGTTGGCCTGTCCTTCACGGGAAAACCCTGGAATGAGAAACAGCTCATAGAGATGGCCTACGCATTCGAGCAGGCTACGGGAGCGAGGTATACGCCCGATTTGTAGTAACCGGAGGCCGGCCCGTGTTCAAGGCCATACGTATTTCGATACTGCTGTTCGTCCTGTTCTTCGTTGCCATGGGCACATGGCTGACGCAGGCGCGCAGTACCGACTGGAACAACAGCCTCTGGGTCAAGATCTACCCGATCAACGCCGACGGCAGCGCGGCGGCGGCGGACTACATCGACCGCCTCGAGGTCGAGCACTTCAGCGGCATCGAGGCATTCATCGCCCGCGAAACCGAGCGCTACGCGAGCAGCCTGCAGCGTCCGGTGCGCGTGGAACTCGGTAACCCGATTCGGGAGCAGCCCCCCGAACTGCCTGAAGAGCCCAACGCCCTCAAGATCATGTGGTGGTCGCTCAAGATGCGCTGGTGGTCGGGCTCGGTCACCGGGAACCAGGACAGAATCCGGCCCGACGTGCGTATCTTCGTTCGCTACCACAGTCCCGACCACCCGGTGACGCTCGAAAACTCGGTCGGACTGCAGAAAGGGATGGTGGGCATCGTGAACGGCTACGCGAGCCGTCGCTATCGAGGCACCAACAACGTGATCATCGCGCACGAATTCCTGCACACGCTCGGCGCGACGGACAAGTACAGTCCGGCGAGCGGACAGCCGATCGGCCCGGACGGCCTCGCCGAGCCGGACCGCAAGCCTCTCTACCCGCAGCGCTACGCCGAGATCATGGGTGGCCGCATCGCGATCGCTGCAGACGAAGCGGTAATCCCCAAGAGCCTGAAGTATGCCGTCATCGGCCCGCAGACGGCCCGCGAGATCAATCTGATCGACTGAAGCACGTTTGCTGCTAGGCTAACCGGATGAACGGGACAGCCGCTCCACTGTTTGCCTGCGAGAATCTTCGCATCGACGTCGGGGAACGCATCCTCGTCGACATGCTGAACGTATCGGTACAGCGTGGCGAGCTGCTCGGCGTGCTCGGCCAGAACGGCGCCGGCAAGACGCTGACGATGCACACGCTCGCCGGGCTGCGCGCCGCCACGGCCGGCCGCCTGACGCTGGACGGCGACGATCTCGTGTCGATGAGCCGGCAAGCAATCGCAATGCGGGTCGCACTGCTCCCCCAACACGTCGACGACATCTTTCCCGCAACGGTCCTCGACACCGCAATGATCGGCCGGCATCCGCATATCGGCCGGTTCCAGTGGGAGTCGGCCGAGGATCTCGCTATCGGCCATGCCGCCCTCGCCGCGGTCGACCTGGACGGCCTCGCCCGCCGCGACGTCCTCACCCTGTCGGGCGGCGAGCGAAGACGCCTGGCCATCGCCCAGGTGCTGGCTCAGCAACCCGACGTATTCCTCCTCGACGAGCCGACGAACCATCTCGACCCGCAGCATCAGCTCGACGCCCTGCGGTTGTTTCGCCAGCGCGCGGACGATGGTGCCGCGGTCATCGCCACCCTGCACGACGTGAATCTCGCGGTTCGATTCGCCGATCGTTGCCTTCTGCTTTACGGCGACGGGCGCTGGGACCTCGGAGCAACGCACGAGGTACTCGACGAGGGACGCCTTACGCGGCTCTACCGCACGGAAATGGAAGCCGTGGAGTGGCGCGATATGCGCCTGTACGTAGCATCAGGCGACGTGGCCACGCAATAGCGTCAGGTACTGCGCATGCAGCGACGGGTTCGCGGCCAGCACGGAGCGGACTTCCAGACCGGGTGCCTCGCCGTTGAGGTTCGTGAACACGCCGCCTGCCTCGGTCACGATGATCGATAGCGCCGCAACATCGAGGATGTTCACGTCCGATTCGATGACCGCCTCGATTTTGCCGGCCGCAAGCAGATGGTAATGATAGAAATCCCCGTAGCCGCGAATACGATCGGCGCGAGCGACGATGCCGCCGAGCACGTCCCAGCCGTCGCTGCCGGCAAGCGATTTCAGGTTGCCGACCGACACGGCCGCACGGTCCGGGTCGTCGATCTCACTGATCTGCAGGCGCTTGCCGTTCAGCCACGCACCCTTGCCTTTCTCGGCCCACGCGAGTTCGTCCATCATCGTGCCACTCGATACGCCGGCGACGATCTCGCCCCGGCGCATCAGCGCGATCTGTGTCGAGAAGAACGGGTACTGACGAACGAACCCCTTGGTGCCGTCGATCGGATCGACAAGCCACAGGTACTCGGCATCCGCCTGTGTCCGTCCGGTCTCTTCGCCATAGAAGCCGTGTTCCGGGAAGCGATCCAGAATGATCTTGCGGATCGCCCGTTCGCATTCGACGTCGGCCTGCGTGACCGGCGTCCGGTCTTCCTTGGTCGTGACGGTGAAGTTTCCCGCGTAATAGGAACGGCTGATTTCGGCCGCACGATCCGCGGCTTGCAGCGCAACCTGCAGGAACTCTGACGCATTGATGCCATCGAAGCGACTCACGGGCCGAACTATGGCCGCATCTGCTTGCAGAAACAAGCGCACTTACCTAAGGTCGCCGCATGGGAAATCGACTGAGCAAAATCTATACACGCACGGGTGACGACGGCACCACCGGACTCGGGGACGGAAGCCGTACACCGAAGGACAGCGCTCGCGTCGAAGCCTACGGCACCGTCGACGAAGCAAACAGCGCGATCGGCATCGTACTCGCCGCCGACACCGTACCGGATGCCGTGCGTGCGTGCCTGACCGAGGTCCAGCACGACCTGTTCGAGCTCGGCGGCGAATTGTGCATCCCGGGTCATGCCGCAGTGAAAGGCGCTTTCGTAGAGCGTCTCGAAAACAACCTCGATGCCTTCAACGAGGATCTGCCGAAACTCAAGGAATTCATTCTGCCGGGCGGCGGTCAGGCCGCCGCAGCCTGTCACGTCGCGCGAACAACCGTGCGTCGAGCGGAACGCCGCGTGTTCACGTTGTCGCAAACGGAAGAGGTGCGTCCCGAGGCCCTGAAGTACCTGAACCGGCTGTCGGATCTCCTGTTCGTCGTGGCGCGCGTCCTCGCGCGGGCCGAGTCGGGACAGGAAGTCCTCTGGAACCGCGACCGGGACGAGTGACAGGACACTAGGGCAGCACGTCAGCCAGCTGAGCGTCGCGGTTATCGCGGGCCCGATCGAGCGCCAGGCAAACGGCCCGGCCGGCCGCAGCGAGACGCGGTGTCGCCCGGCCGACCAGGTCTCCGGGAATGAGCATCTGGTTGCCGTAGCGGTTCGCAGCGAGATCGGGCCAACGGTTCCACACGCCGAACGCTTCATCGCCGCCCGCGCCGGTACCGGCGAGCATGACGTCGGGATTTCGCTCGATGACGGCCTCGACCGTCACGGATGGCGCCAGGTCGTCGAGGTCCGCGAATACGTTCCTCCCGCCGCATACGGCGATGACCTCGCTAATGAAGTGCTCGCCATTCACCGTGTACAGCGGGCGCGCCGAAACCTGGAAGAACACGGTGATCGGCGCCGCGTCGGCATACGTGGTGCGCAGGTCGTCGATCTCACGTTCGTAGCGCGCGATCGCCTCGGCGGCGCCGCTTTGATTGCCGGTCAGTTCGCCGATGCGGGCCATTGCGCTGCCAACGTCGGCGATGCCGCGCGTGCGAATGACCTCGACGCGGTAACCGCCCTGGCGCAGTTCGTCCACCGTGCTGGAAGGCATCCCGCTTTCCCAAACGAGCAAGAGGTCGGGTTCGAGCAGGCGCAGCTGCTCCTGGTCGATTGTGAATGCATCGCCGATCACGGGAAGGTCGCGTACCGGCGGCGGGAAATCGGACCAGGCGCTGACGCCGACGAGCTGTTCGTCCACGCCGACGGCGTACGCCAGCTCGGCGAGATGCGGCGCGAACGTTACGACGCGTTGCGCGGGTCCCGTTTCGGCGTGCGCCTTCGTCGGGTCATCGTCCGGCCCGGCCGAGCAGGCCGCAATACACAGCAACAGGCCCGCGAAGGCCGACCATCGCATCACCGCGTGAGACCGTAAAGCGTCATTGCCGCGATGATGACCGCCCAGATCAGCAGCAATTTGAAGACGAGGTGGTTGGCGGCCTCGGCGCCGCGAATGGCGCGCTCCTTGGCAGTCTCGTCGGGCCGGTCCTGCAGCGCAAGTGCCGCGATGCCGACACGCGCGAGCAGACTCTCGCTGCGCTCCGAGGTGGTGAGATCCTTGTCTTCGGTCGGGGCCCGCAAGGCTGCGATCGCGTCGTCCATGTGTCCGGCCGCGGCATAGCCGACAGCCGTCAGCCGCGCCGGTATCCAGGCGAGCCATCCGTGCAGCGCCTCCGCGGCGTCGCGAACCCGGGCCGACTGGCCATCGGCCTCCTCGTCGCGCGCCGCACTGAAGACGGCCCGTCGCCGGATCAGGTCCGTGACGCGATAGGCCCAGGCCGCAAGCGGCCCCAGCACGACGAACCAGAAAACGACGGCAAACAGGCGATTGTTGGCCTGCACACAGACCGCCGCTTCCACACAACTCGTGCGCGCGGCAACGTCTTCGGGCACGTCGTCCTCGACGATGGCCTTGGCCGCATGTTGTACCTGTTCCTCGTCTTCGGCTTCGAGCGCCTTGCAGTACACGGCCACTTCCTCGCCGATGTCACGCGGTCCCAGCGAGAAGAACAGTACGACAACAGCGAGAAGGAGATAGGCGAACCCGGCCAGTGTACCACCGAGCAGGAAGATCACGAGGGCGACCGGCAGCACGAGCACGACGCCGAGCAGTATGACCGGGATCAGCGCGGGCCAGGTGCCGAGGCGGGCTGCCTGGCGAAAGCCGAAATCGATAATGCGGTCCAGCCAGCGCATGCGTCGCCAGTGAAACAACTGCGTCGCGAGTCGCTCGACGACGAGTCCGATGAGCAGGGCAATCAGGTTCATAGCACGCCTTTGTCCGGTCCAAGGCCATCATACAATCTGAGCCAGTCGAAAGCAGGGCCCGGGTCGGTCTTGCGGCCCGGCGCGATATCGCAATGCCCGGCGACGGTACGCGGCGACAGCGCAGGATAAGCACCGCACAGCGCACGAATCACGGCCTGCAAGACCTCGTACTGGCGATCCGCGTACGGCGTTTCATCGTCACCCTCGAGCTCGATGCCGATCGAATAGTCGTTGCAGCGCCGACGGCCGCAAAAACTCGACTCGCCGGCGTGCCATGCCCGCTCGCTGAACGGCACGAACTGCAGCACACTGCCGTCGCGCCGGATCAGCAGGTGCGACGACACTTCGAGGCCGCGAATCTCGCCGAAATACGGATGCGCGTCCCAGTCCAGCGTGTTCGTGAACAATGCCTCGATCTCATCGCCGCCGAACCTGCCGGGCGGCAGGCTGATCCCGTGCACGACGATCAGGCTCGGCTCGGCCGAATCCGGCCGTTCATCCCGATTCGGGCTGTCGCACACCTGCGCCTGCTCGAGCCGGCCTGTAGCTTTGTCGATGCTGAAGGGGCATGATTTCGAACCCATGAAGACGAGGCTATTTGTTTCGGCCGATCTGATCAACGGCGACACGGTTGAAATCGAAGGGGACAAAGCTCGTTATCTTTCTCGTGTCTTGCGGCTGCGCCCCGGTGACGAGGTTCGTGTTTTCAACGGGGAAAGCCCCGAGCACTCGGCCAACATCGAAGCAATCGGCAAGCGTGGTGTTACGCTTCGCGTCGGCGACAGCTACGAAACCAATACGGAGTCGCCGCTGCGCTTGCATCTCGTACAGGGTGTCTCGCGTGGCGAACGTATGGACTTCGTCATCCAGAAAGCCACTGAACTCGGCGTCAAGCGGGTCACTCCCGTGTTGACGGAGTATGGGGTCGTCAAGCTCGATGCAAAACGCGCCGGGAAACGTCGCGAGCACTGGCAGGGCGTGGCAGAGAGCGCCTGCGAACAATCGGGCCGGGTTCGCGTGCCGCTCATCGACGCGCCCGTGCCGCTCAACGCGTGGTTCGGCAGCCGGCCTGCCGAGGTCGACGCACAATTGATATTGCGGCCGGGCACCGGGGCACGCCTCGCGGCAATCGAGGCGCCGAACACCAAGGTGTGCGTGCTGATCGGACCGGAAGGCGGTTTCAGCGACACCGAATACGACGACGCCGATATCGCCGGGTTCTCGCCCGTATCGCTCGGTCCGCGTGTATTGCGAACGGAGACGGCCGCGATCGCGGCGCTCAGCGTCCTGCAGTCGAGATGGGGAGACCTCGCCTAGACCGCATGCCTTAGGCCTGCAGTGATTCGCGCGCCAGCAACGCTTCGAGTTTCTCCAGATCGGGGATTAGCGGGAACTCGTTGATCATCTTGACGCGACAGTGCACGGGGGACCCTTTCGGCCAACCCTCGGTCGTATGCAGTTGAAGCACTTCTTCATTGACACGCACGAGCTGCGGAAAGCCTTGCGTCAGCACGCCGAAGAAGCCGGTCCTTAGCTGGCCCGTGCCGGCGTAGAACACCACGATTCGCGTTCGTCCCGTTGCGGCGGGCACGTCCCTGCCGAGCAGACCTTCGAACGACACGACCGGCAGCGGCCGACCGTTCCAGTTAACGTTGCCGAGCATCCAGTTGTGCGCACCCTCTTCCTGTTCCGGGGCGGCGAAACGCACGACCTCGGCGACACAGGCGCGCGGCACGATGAGTCGATCCTCGGCGAGAGGCACGAGCAGACTGTACAGCTCTTCGTTGCCGTTCGTCACGATAGTTCGATTCCCTTGTCTTCGAGCTGGCGCCGGATCGCATCGAGCAGCTCTGCATCCTGGTACGGCTTGCCCAGATAGTCGTTGACGCCGAGCTCGATGGCACGGGCACGGTGTTTGTCCCCGACGCGTGACGTAATCATGATGATCGGCACTTCAGCGACACGCGCATCGTTGCGCACGTGAGAGGCAAATTCGTAGCCGTCCATGCGCGGCATCTCGATGTCGAGGAGAATCACGTCCGGCTTGTTGTCCTGCATCATCGCGATCGCGTCGAGGCCGTCTTTCGCCGTCGCGACCCGCATGCCGTTTCGTTCCAGGAAGCGTTCCGTGACGCGGCGTACCGTGATCGAGTCGTCGACGACCAGCGCCAGAGGGCGGTCGTCCGTTGGCGTAGGTGCCGCCTTCTTGAGTTCGACGACCGGAGCGCCGGTACGAACCAGGGCGTGAATATCGAGAATCAGGATAATGCGCCCGTCGCCGAGGATCGTGGCACCGGAAATACCGCGAATACTGGCAAGCTGCGGCCCGACGGCCTTGACGACGATTTCGCGGCTGGTCATCAGTTCGTCGACGAGCAGCGCCGCCGAGTACTCACCGGCATGCACGAGGATGATCGGTACAGACGTTTCGTCGTCGGGCAACTTGGCCGCCTGGCCGCCGAGGTACATACCGAGGTGCCGGAACTTGTAGGTCTGTTCGCCGTACTGGTAGCTCGGCTCGCTCTGACTGAGCAGGCTTTCGAGTTCGCCCCGCGGGATGCGGGCGACACCCTCCACGGTCGGCAGCGGCAGTGCATAGACTTCGTCACCGGTGCGCACGATCAGTGCCTGTGTTATCGCGAGCGTGAACGGCAGGCGCACCGTGAAGTTCGTGCCCTGGCCGGTCACCGACGATATACGCAGCGATCCGCCGAGCTTCTTGATCTCGTTGGCGACAACATCCATGCCGACGCCACGGCCCGCCGTCTGCGTAACGGTTCCCGCAGTCGAGAACCCGGGTTTCAGGATCAGGCTCATGATTTCGTCGTCGGTGACCGTGCTCTCCGGCTGCAACAGGTCGAGTTCGTACGCCTTGCGCCGGATCGAATCGACGTCGAGGCCGGCACCATCGTCGGAAACGTCGATGACCATCTCGGCGCCCTCGCGATGCAGACGAATCGTGATGCGACCGACCGCGGATTTGCCGTCCCGCTGGCGCGAAGCCGAGTCCTCGATGCCATGCACGACGGCGTTGCGCAGCATGTGCTCGAAGGGCGGCAGCATCTTCTCGAGCACCTGGCGGTCGAGCTCGCCGGCCGCGCCCTCGACGGCCAGCTCGGCGCGCTTGCCTGCTTCCTGTGCTGCCTGCCGGACCAGTCGCGTCAGACGCGGCACGTGGCGATCGAACGGCACCATGCGCGTTCGCATCAATCCGTCCTGAAGCTCGGCGGTGACGCGGGACTGCTGCACCAGCAGGCTCTCGGCCTCACCGGTTACTGTCTTGAGCAGGTCCTTGAGGCTGCCCAGGTCGTTGGCCGACTCCGCCAGCGCCCGCGAAAGCTGCTGGATGTTCGAGTATCGATCGAGCTCGAGCGGATCGAAGTCCCGGGCCACGAGCGTATCGTGGTGACCATGCATGATCTGCGCCTCGGTCTCAATCTCGAGCTTTCTCAGCTGATCGCGCAAACGTGAAATCGTCTGCTCGAGTTCCTCCACGTGGAACTCGAACGAGCTGACCTGCTGGTTCAGACGCGAGTGATAGATGCTGATTTCGCCGGCCGCATTGAGCAGGTCCTCGAGCAGGTCGGCGTCGACGCGCGCAAACTCCTGGCGCTGCTCGGTGCGTAGCGCGCGAATCTCCGCAGGCGCCTTCTTCGGCTCGGGTTCGGGTTCGGGCTCCGGTTCGGGCTCCGGTTCGGGTTCGGGTTCGGGCTCGGGTTCGGGCTCGGGCTCGGGCTCGGGCTCGGGCTCGGGCTCGGGCTCGGGTTCGGGCTCGGGCTCGGGCTCGGGCTCAGGCTCCGGCTCGTCCGCCGCACCGGCAAGCTCCGCGAGTTCGTCGGCAAGCGGCGAGTCGACGATCACCATGCTGACGGTGTCATCGGGCTCGGCCGTGAACTCCGCCGACGGTGCCGCTTCGACGTCGGCCGGCGGCATCTCGACCTCGACCTCGTCCGCGACTTCGAACCCCGCGTTCGCCTGCTGGATGCGCTCCTCGAGAGC
>JANQGP010000194.1 GCA_028277265.1 Woeseiaceae bacterium
TCCTCGCCAACGGCGAGTGGTCGAACGTGGAACTCGTGTTCAGGGGAGACGGGCTGCCCGATCGGCCGATCGAGCTGACGGCTCAAGAGCCGGGCAAAGTGATCATCACGGGCCAGTCCAACCTGGGAATCTCCGGGTCGTACCTCATTGTCTCCGGCCTCGTATTCAAGGACGGCTATACGCCGACGACTGAGGTCATCGCATTCCGAACGTCGAAAGAAGACCTGGCCAACCACGTTCGGGTTACAAACACGGTCATCGACGATTTCAGCAACCCCGAGCGATTTGCCTCGGACATCTGGGTCTCCATCTACGGCAAGAACAACCGGTTTGATCACAACTCATTGCTCAACAAAGGCAACGCGGGCGTAACGCTGGCTGTGAGAATGAACACCGAAGCCAGCCGCGAGAACGGCCATATCATCGAGTACAACTATTTCGGGCCCCGCCAGATCCTCGGATCGAACGGCGGCGAGACACTGCGTATCGGCACGAGTCATTTCTCGCGGGAATACTCGAACACGATTGTCCGCAACAACTACTTCGATCGGACGAACGGCGAGCACGAGATAATCTCGAACAAGGCCTGCGGTAACGAATTCCGCGACAACGTGTTCTTCGAAAGCCAGGGCACACTGACCATGCGCCATGGCCACTACACGCTCGTCGAAGGCAACTACTTTCTGGGCAATCGCAAACCGAACACGGGCGGCATACGTATCATCAACGAGAACCAGACCGTAAGGAACAACTACCTGTACGGTTTGACGGGCCACCGCTTCCGCGGCGCGCTGGTCATCATGAACGGTGTCCCGAACGGGCCGATCAATCGCTACGACCCGGTCATCGACTCGCTGATGAACAACAACATCGTGGTCGATAGCGACTATATCCAGCTGTGCGCCGGAAGCGACGAGGAACGTTCCGCCGTGCCGACCGGCTCGTCGATGCATAACAACATCATCATGGGCAAGACCAATCTCGACCCGTTCACTGTCTACGACGACATCTCGGGCATCAGCTTCGAAGGCAACGTGCTCAATGAGGAGGCCGATGTGCCGATAGACGGGGGCTTCAGCAAGGTGCCCTACTCGGTTACCGAGAATGAACATGGCCTGCTTGTCCCGGCGCAATCTCTGGTAGACGAGATAGGATTCGGCGAGATCAAGCTGCCGGTTACCAAAGAGGAAAGCGGCGCCGATTTCTATCCGAAGACGGACAGCCATGTCGAATTCGGCAGCGGCGTGACGATTACGGTCAGCACAGGCACAGACACACTTCTTGAAGCGATCGACAACAGCAACCCGGGCGACACCCTGATCCTGGAGAATGGCGGTCAATACCTTTTGACGAAGTTTGCGAGCACCAACCACCCTCTCACGATCAAGGCAGAGGATGGCGACAAGCCCGTGATACGCTCCGAAAAGTCGACGTTTATATTCATAGAGAACGGGGGTGCCCTTGAACTGGAGAATCTCTGGTTCGACGGGGCGGAGTCGCCTGATCTGTATGGCAACAACATCATCAGCACGAGCCGTTACTCAATGACGCGGAACTACTCGCTCGCCGTACGCAACTGTAAGGTCACGAACCTCGATGTAAATCACAGCTTCAACTTCCTCGGGGCGTACAAGGGTACATTTGCGGACTCGATCGAGATCTCGGACTCCGAGATGACGAACATCACCGGATCGATCCTCGCGCTCGACAAGGAGCCTGAGGACCTCGGGATTTACAATGTCGAGAACGTGACGATCAGAAACAGCTCGTTCGCGGACATCCAGGGCGCAGTCGCAAACATTTACAGGGGCGGTACGGACGAGAGCACCTTCGGTCCGATCGTTACGGTCGAAGGAAATTCGTTTACGAATACAGGACTCGGCCGCCGCAACAAGTCTGGCGCCTCACTGATTTTCCATGGCGTGCAGAGGCTGAGTATCTCCGATTCAACCTGGGACAGCAGCGCCCCGCTGGAACTGTTCCTGACCAATGGCGAACCCATTACGATCGTTGAAGATGTCGTGATGAAAGACACGGGCCAGATTCGGGCGAACAACGACGAGTACACGATTCGCAATGTGACTTACGAGTCATCGCTATGACGAGGCCCGTGACCAATAGAGAAGCCGTACCGGCGGTTGACCGTCAGGTCCCTGGCTTAATCGGCTCGAACACCACTTCGAAACCTCCAAATGGCCCGAATTCCAGTCGCGCAATCGAGTCCATTTGTACGTCGTGGACGCCCGTAACAGCACCTGACGAAACCAGCATGCCGGCAGGAAGTTCGAAGCCGCGGCTTGCGCAGAGTTCAATCAGGAACCGCAGCGCCTGTAGCGGCCCCCCCGGAACCGCTGCTGCGGTCATTTCCCCCAGCATCTCATCGTCCACGATTACCTTGACCGGCATTTCGTCGAGTGGCCGGGTTTGCCAGTCCGGGATCTTAGGCCCGACAATAACGCCGGCGTTATTGCCGAAATCGGAGATGATCGATGTTGCACCACGCTCGTTGACAACAGCCATCGGACTGCTGGCGATTTCCGCACCGCAATACCATGCCGAAACCAACTCGATCAACTCGTCATCCGAATAGTCGTCGCCTGTCGGCAGTACAGGTGTACCAAGTTCCAGAACGAACTCGGCTTCGACGGCTGCGAAGCCGCCGGCATAGACGGGCATTACGACCGTCGAACCCGCCTCGACTGCCCTTACTCTGGAACTGAATACCGGTCCGGCAAGCCGATCGGCCGGGAAGCGAGACCGATCCGGTACGGGCAACATAGCGACCTTCCACCCGGCGATAACGTCCGGCCAAAGATCGATCGACGCGCTCTGTATGGCGTATGCCTGCTCGAGGGTCGTCGGCAGACGATCCGGAAAGTCGTCGAGCGGTTCAGCTTTGAGTCGCGCATCGACCAGGCGCCTCGAAATCGCATCGTCACGCTCCGAGAGCCGCATCGGAAAGCCCGGACACTTCTTTGTACTTGTAGTCATAACAGTATCGTCATTGGCGTTACTGGTCGCGCGCCACCGACCGCGTCATCGTGATTCGGCGAAATGCGACGGCCACATAGTCTCCGTTTGCCTTGTCGGTGTCCCAGTCCCCCGTGCCGGCGCAGGCAGGATATCGGAACGAAGGGTCGTCTTTCGGGCTGCACTGGTTGTACGCCCCTGCCCTGAAATAAAACGCTTCACCGGCGTAGCCGTTCGGATTGTCTTTCTCGTCGACATTGCCGTACGCATCGACGTTGTTCGAAAGGTCGATCTCGTAGGTCACTGTCTGCGATGGGTCATGCGTCCTGAACGTGAGGGACATTGTGTTGCCGTGAACGTTGATGTTGTAATTGAACACTTGGCCAAGCGCGATACCGTTGTCACCCGGGTCTTCGGGGTTGTCCCAGCTGTTTCCCCAAACAGGATAGGCAATGTCGGTTCTGTCCGGATCATCCGTGGCCAGATTCCTTTCATATGTCCAGAAGACGGAGCCCGTTTCGTGCTCAGGCCATTTCTTGTAGAAGATCTTGAGCGGTTCGTTGCCATAGCCAAAGCCGCTTCCGCTGCGGACGAGGTGTCCGTCTTTCAACGCATGGATCTGTCCGATAACCACTGAGAATGCGGGCTCCTTGTCCGGGTACCTGGCCCTTGCAGGCACGTTGAGCACTCTTAGCGTCGCTTCCAGCTGCCCACCAACATCCGCAAATCGCTTGGCCCGCCGATGCGCTTTGATCGCGAAGTTGTTCTTGGGCTCGTGCGTGCCGATGCTGGTGTTCTTGCCACGGAACATCTGCCGTAATTCGCTTCGAGCGTTGGTCGAAGTCGCCGTCGTTGCTGCCTTGTTGGGCGCAGCAAAGACGACGAAGCCATGCTCATCGACGTAGAAAAAGTCGGGATGCGAGTACTTCTGCAGCTCTCGCACCTTGATCTCATCGACCTTCCCGTCGCTGTTTGCGTCGATCGGCAAGGTGAGCTTCCAGAAGCTCAAGTCGATTTGCTCCCCCGGAGTCTGCGCCTGGACCGGGGCGACGGGAACCGCACACATAGCGATGCTTGCGGTCGTCAATATCGAGGATCGTAGCGTTGACACGTATCTGGTACCTTCAAAAAAGGACCGATGGCTGGTGCGCACCGGTCCTTTGTCCACGTCATCCGCCCGTCAAGGAGCGGTCCAGGTCGAACCCGGGCCAACCATGTCTTCAGTGATGAAGATCAGCGAATCGACATCAGCCCCGATACCGGCATCCGGACCGCTTCCCTCCACCAGGCCGTCGGCGTTGGGCGCGGTCAATGTAGCGCCATCCTCAGAGCCATCGACAAAGATATTGCCGTTAGTACCCGTTACCAGCACCGATCCACCGGCCCTGAACAGAAGATCTGTGTCAGAGATAGCCTGCGAGTAGATGTGCGTGTTCGTGAACTCAGACGCATCATCCAACCGACAGTCATGATCCACGGTGTAGTCGTCCAGGCGGATTGCCGTTCTGTCTGCGCCAGCGCTCGTACCGAAAACGCTCTGGGCCGAACTCTGGTTTGCAACCAGGTTGTCGTCGAAATCCAGTATGTAGTCCAGGTTCTGACAGTTCTCAACACTTTCCTCGTTGGCATCGTGTTCAAATTGAATCGCATTCCGGATATTGATGAACGTGTTGCGAGCCACGACATTGGTCAAATCAAGACCGGAATTAATGATCGTAAAGCTCGAGGTGTCGCTGGGCTCCAGCGTCTCCGAGTCGATGTGCAGTCCCGCTCGATCAGACGAGTCCGAAGCGATGTTGCCAACGAAGTTGTCGATAATCGTGTGGCCCAGGGGAACAAACGAGATACCGCCGTCCAGGTTGTCGGACACCGCAATACCGCCGGGGCCAGGATCTTCGGTGTAGCCGACACCGTTCGAGATAATGATGTTGCCGGACACAGTGTTGCCATACCCATGCTCGAGGGCGACATTGCCCCAGGAGTTCACGATGGTGTTGCCGTGGATCATATTCCCACCGCCCTGTACGAGGATAATGCGTCGGTCATTCAGCACCGTATCAAAGCGGTTGTACTGAACCACGTGTGCGCCCAGACCTGCTCCATCTCTGCTCGATGACCGGCCGACCTGAATTCCGAAGCCGTTCGAGTCCGTATCCCATTCGCCAGGATCGCCCCCTTCGACGGCGTCCGGCAGGAAGTTCCTGAACAGGTTGTACTGAATGATGTTGCGTTCATTACTTCCGTTTGACTGGTTGACCGGATCGGAATCCGAGGTCCTGCTGATATACATACTGATCGCAGCGCCCTCTTCCGCCTCGCTCGTGCTCAGGCCTTCGAACAGGTTTCGCTCAACCACGTTGTCGAGTCCGCCGACTGTCATGTAGTGAACTTCATCGCTACCACCTATGAAGGAAGGACGAGCGTCCGCTTGCCCAAGAATCTGGTTGTTGCTGAAGGTGTTATTCGATCCCTGGAGCTTGATGGAACCTTCACCTTCATCACAATTGCCGCTTGAAGACTCGGGATCGGGAAGCGCTATTTCGTCAAACACGAGGCCGTCGACGACGACGCCCGTTGTGGAACTTCCGTAGACGATACAAGTGGAACCCCTGATGACGGCTGAACTACCAGAGACAAGCCTTAGAGTGACATTGTCTGTAACTATCTCCAGCTCCGCCATATCCTCGTAATCGTCAGCGCCAAGGTCACTATCGAGCCCGATAATGTCGCCGTCCACGGCCGCGGCTATTGCCGCTGCGAGCGAGGTCTCACCGTCGACAATGTAGCTGTGAATGAAGTCTCTCGTCGTCGCGGAAGGCGTTTCCGCATTTGCGGCTCCATCGGTGTAAGTGGCAGTAACGGTTACGGAAAGTCCCAGCTGTGCCGGCTGCAACACATAGTCGTTCGTGGTTTGATCAGTTACGACATTTGCAAGCTCGACCCCGTTTTCATCCTCCCACACATAGTTGATAGAGGGCATGGCACCGAACCCATTGCCGTCAACAATCGTTGCGGTGAGAGTTGCGCCAACCTCGATATCACCTGAAAGTGCCACACTTCCCTCAGGCGGTGCGTCTTCAACCGGGCCTACCGGACTCGATGTCAATACCTCGTCGTAACCATCGTTGTCGGTATAGGTGGCGCTTACCGAGATGTTCTCACCGACCTGCTCGTCCGCTAGAGTCAGACTGAAGCCCGTAGCCCCGGCGAAGAGTCCCGTGACACTGCCAATCCACTGATAAGTTACGGCGGAAAAACCATTGTCGTCGCTCAGCACCGCCGTGACCGTCTGCCCCTTGATCAAGCCGGCAGCCGGCACGGATATCGCCAACGTCGGCGTTGCGTTGAGCGGCCTGACAGCAATGGCGTTGGAAACTGCGGTAGATATCAGGTTTCTATCGTCCGTGTATTGGATTCCCACGGTGACCGCTGCGCGACCCTCGCCGGCGGTCAACGTATAGGAAGATTGGTCGGCGCCCGCGATCGCATTACCGTCTGCATACCACTGATAGGCTTCAGTTCCCGGCTGCACACCATCAGGATCGGACAATGATGAGGTGAGTGTCTCACCGACCAGGCCGGTGCCGGAGATGGTAGCGGTACCGGGGCTATTGGTCGTGCCGAAGTCCGAAACTTCCCTGTCTCCCCCTTCGCAGCCGATCGATATCGCTGCAACCCCTGCCAAAAGAATCGGTTTTAAATTCATGTTTTTTCCCTCGAAAAGAGATACCTGGTCTATTCAGCGCTACGATGAACACATCGAGGGCAACTAGAACTTGGCGCGTAGACCAACGAATATTCTCGGACCGTAGTAGTTCATTTCACCCAAGTTGTCGTCGACGAAGAAGTACTGGGATTTGGGTTCGTCAAACAGGTTAATTGCCTCTACCGAGAGCCTGATGTTGTCGGTGACGTAATAGGACGCGCGAGCTTCCCACACGCCTACCTCTCCCACATACCGCAGGCGAGTGCCGTTGGAGGTATAGGGTTGGAAGTACTCACTGCGATACTTGTAAATCAGTGAGCCGTCGAATTCGCCGGCCTGGTAGTAGAGCTGTCCCGAGAACACCTGGTCTGAGAACCCCGGAACGTTTCCGGGCGCTATGATGCCGACGTGGCTTTGAACGAAGTTGCCGTTCTCGTCGACAACGCCGCGATCGCCGTACAGGCTGTCCTCGAATTCGAAGTCGGAGTCCGCGTAGTTGTAGCTGATCTTCGCACCGAACCCGCTCCAGATACCCGGCAGATAGGTGAAGGCGTGCGATGCGGTCACTTCAAGCCCTGTCAACGTACTGGTGCTTTCGTTGGTTTGCTGCAGCACGATGGGGAACGTCAGCGTTTCGCCGTCCACCTCGTACTGCTCCTGAACGACCGTATTCGTAAAACCACCGGTGAAGTCCTTGACGTAGAAGGTTGCGGCCAGAATCGAGTCAGCGTTCGGATACCATTCCAGCGCAACGTCGTAATTCCAGGACGTCAACGGATCGGCGTAAGGATTGCCGGCGCCGGTGACGCCGGTCAGCAACGCGTCGATCTCCGTCGGGTCTTCATCGTCATCGGCGACCTCGAAGCTCCGCTGGAAACCCATGTCGCCGGGATCGGCCCGGGACAGGCCGCGGAAGATACCGGCCCTTAGAATCCACTCGTCGCTGAGGTCCATTACGAAGTTAACGCTCGGCAGAACTTCCGTGTAATCGTGCTTGGCGGAAATCGACTCGAGCGTGTCCGTGGTCTCCAGCGATAACTCCTGGGTGACCGGATCTGCGACGATGTTGAACGCGCTTCGATAGCCGACGGACGTTACGTCGGTCCTCACGACGCGAACGCCGAAGTTGCCGCTCACCGGATAGTCGCCCCACTCACCCATGTAGTTGGCTTTCACATAGAACGCCTGGGTATCTTCAGTGACATCAACCGTCTGTGGGTGGTTTTCCAGCTCCGGATACGCCAGGGACTCACCGTTGCCCGCCAGGATGGCATCCAGGCGGCAGGCGTTGTCGAACGTAGCCCAGCTGTTGTAGGTGTCGATTACATTGCCGCTCGCATCGACGTTCGTGACCAGGGCTCCCGCATCGGCGGCGCCCAAAAAGCCGACTTCCTGGAAGCCGCTCGCGCAGGCCATGACCGCGGGATCGGTGTCACCAACCGAAAACGTGAAGCGGGCTTCGTTACTGTTCGATGCGCTTCCGCCGCGGGCGGAATAGTACGTCAGCTTGGAAACGCGGGCCCCGAAGTCGATGCTATCGATAAACCCGGTGTCCAGATCGTAGTTGAAGTCGATACGCGCGGCACTGATCTCGTTCTCACGGTCCGCGTCGGTATCGAGACGCACGCGCAGGCCGTCGTCGAAGTTCGTCGGGTCGGTGATGTCGAAGTCCTCGACCGTCCAGGTAACGAAGCCTTCGTTGTTACGCGAGAAAGTTACGTCTTGCCGGTTCTGGCTCTGCTGCCGGAACGTAGCCTGCCGTTCCAGGCGCGTGGTTTCGTTCGAAGCGATATCCACGGCAACGCTGAGCCGGTCGTTGATGTAGTACTCAAAGTCGATTCCCCAGCCCAGGTATTCTTCCGTGCGGGAATACAACTCGCCATTGGAATCGATGTCGGTCTCACCTGCCCAGCTCGGTACGACACCGTTGGTCTGAAACTCCAGCGCGTCAAGCGTCGTACCGCGCGTATTGCGCTTCATGTTCGCGAAATTCAGGTCGTAGCGATCCTCCGACTGCACGCGCTCCGACCACTGGACGTCCAGGTTGATGTCCAGACGGTCGTTGGGTTGCCACTGGAATGCGGCAAAGACAGCGTCACGCTCGTCATGCGTATCGTTCTGGCGGAATCCGCGCGAGCTGCCCGCCCATGCGAAGGGACGGTCGTCGTCTTCTGCGACGCCGGTGACGGGATCGATGGCAGTATTGTATCCGCCGTTCGTGCCCGAGCCGGCCGGGTCGTCCTCGCAGTCATCGTCGGTCCCGGTGACGTTCGAGTAGCCCTGGAGCGGATCGTTGTCGGCCAGGCAGGCAAACAGTGACGTGCCGCTTGGACTCGACGAGCGCATTTCCTGTTCAGGCTGAGAGATATCACTTTGCTGCAGGCCAAATGAAATACCCAGCAGGCCGCCGTCGCCGACCTCGAATTGGTCCACATAGCTGGCCGTGGCCCGATAACCGATACCGCCGGCCATCGTATCGCCGATGTCCTGCTGATCCGGGTTGTAGTTGCCTTTCAGGTCGAACTGGAAACGGCGCTTGCCGTAGTCGAGAGGCTTGAGCGTTTCGAGTTCGATCAATCCGGCAACGCCGCCTTCGATCAGGCTCGCGTCCTGCGTTTTGTAGATCGCGAGCTTGTTCATCAGTTCGGACGGGAACTGCGAGAAGTTCACCGAGCGGTCGCCCGTGCCGTTGGTCGCCATGCGGCCATTGAACGTCGTAGCGCTAAGGAATGGCCCTAAGCCTCGAATGGAGATTTCTGTCGCACCGCCGTTTTCCCGGTGGGACGCGGCCCCGGTGATTGATTCAAGTGCTTCGCCGATCGACAGCGCGGGAAGATCACCGATATCTGTCGCGGAGAGACCATCGACGATGGTTGCGGAGCTTCGCTTGATATCAATGGTGCTTTGGATCGTTGCACGGGTTCCCTGGACAACGATTTCTTCGATCGGTTCTTCTTCGGTTTGCTGCGCAATGACCGGCGACGTAAAGAAGAGCCCTGTTAGTGCTGCCGGCAGGACACTGATTGCAAAGACGGCCTGACGCTGGCGGCCGCGGGATGCGGCGCTCAGGATCGTTCTCATCGGTTTTCCCCCGAGTTCTGATTTGGTAGTCAGATCATCTAACCAAAAAGACGATTATTGGTCAACGTTTTTTATGACCAAATT
>JANQGP010000213.1 GCA_028277265.1 Woeseiaceae bacterium
CCGAATTGATATGGCGAAAACGGCGGCAGGGCGGTATCGTCGACGAGGCTGAGGGAGCATGCCATGAGAAAGTCGGGAAGCCTTCTGATACCGCTGACCCTGATCATGATTTACTACGCGTTCTGGGTCGCGCTGGTCGTCATAATGCTCCGGCGCTACCCGGCGCTCGGTGAATACCTGCCACTCGGTGGCGTCGGCGAACTCGCCGCCTCGGACCCGGGCACGTTCGAACCCGTCTATACGCGCGCCGAGCGAACCGTGCTGGCACCGACCGGTCCGGTGCGACTGTTGTTGTCGTGCATCGGGGCCGCGATCCTGACGGTACCGATCTCCTGGGTGTACTTCATCACGAGTCGCGCCCGGCGCATCGATCAGTCGTTCCTGCAGACGATCATGATTCTGCCGATTGTCGTAACGGGCATTGCGATGATCGTGGTCAACAGTATCGCGCTCGCGTTCAGTCTTGCCGGTGTGGTCGCCGCGGTCCGGTTTCGCTTCGCGCTCAGTCAGCCCTCGGATGCGATGTACATCTTCGTCGCAATCGGCATCGGTCTCGGTTCGGGCATCGGCGCGCTGGGCATTGCCGGGGTGATATCGTTCACCTTCGTCTGGGCGACGCTGATCATCTGGAAGCTCGAATACGGCAAGACGCTGTCCGGGCGCTTCCTGACGATGATGACGCGGCGTGACGGCGGCGAGGACGACTACCGGTAGGAAACACGATGGCGGCGAACGGGGAACAACAAGCGCATTGCCTGCTCATCGTGCATGGCCGGGACTTCAAGCCGGCAGCGGAGACCTATCTCGACCTGTCACGAAGCGCCTTGCGCAAGGGCGTCGAACGCGATTACCCGGAGCAGGTCGCCGATTTCGATTCGCTGCACGTCGATCTCGCCTGGTATGGCGATCTGAACGCCGGCGTACTCGGCGCGCGGGGCAGGACTTACGACGAGAAGCTCGATGTCGGCGATCGGGGAAACGTGCTGAAGGCCCTGTCACAGATTGCGCCGCGCAAGCGATTCGGGATCCGCATGTATGACAAGCTGCCCGGCAAGTCGGCCCTGCCGGAATTCTTCATGGATATCGGCGCGACGGTCTCGAGTGCGGTCGGACTGAAGATGCCCGTGATCGGGAGGATTTCCGGGGATTTTGCGGCCTATCTCGACAACGACGACGGTTTCGCGGACGAGGCGCGTGCGCGGGTACGCGGGAAGCTCTGCGAACTCATGGATGCCGGGAAACACATCATGCTGGTCACGCACGGCACCGGCAGCGTGGTTTCCTACGATGTGCTTTGGGAGTTGTCGAACGATACGGAAACGTATCCGGAGTACGGCGACTGCAAGGTCGACCAGTGGGTGACACTGGGCTCGCCGCTCGGTGACCGCATCGTGCAGAAGCGCCTGCTCGGTGCGAGCGAGCGGGGAGAGGCCCGTTTCCCGAGCAACGTCATCTCCTGGCACAACCTGTCCGCCGAAGACGACTACACGTGCCACGATGCGACGCTCGCCGACGATTTCAAGACGATGTTGCGAAACCGGCAGGTCAGCGCAGTGAACGACTATCGCGTCTTCAATCTTGCCGTGCGCTATGGCAAGGCGAATCCTCACAGTTCAATCGGCTACTATATTCACCCTCGCCTGACCAAGATTGTCGTCGACTGGATCGGCGGCTAGAGCCTAGATGCATCTCCTGACGAGTCGCGCCTCGCGCTTTTTCGGGTTTTCGAGGATGTCGAAAAACTCGTCCAGAAAGCGCCTGGTCTGCCTGCGGGTGTAGTTCGAGAATCCCGGGTGCTCGTCGAACAACGCGTAGATCGCCCCCTTCTGTTCGAGGAACGTCCGGACGGACGTATCGACGTGCTCGTTGTTGGCACAGCGTCCCCGGTACAGGCGATCGCGTACGTTCCTCAGGCCGAAGCGCGGATTCGGGGCGCCGTGCGGTGCATTGACGATGCCGGACTGGTCGAAATCGTAGGGAATGGCGAGGATCTGTCCGGGCGTCTCGCCGAACAACATGTTGTTATGGCAACAGGGTTCGCCCGGCGAGGTACGGATCGGTGAGAAGTCCGTGTTGCCGATCATGAACTGGAACAACGACCCGAGGTTCGTGTGCGCGGCATCCAGCATCTCGATCTCGGTTTCCGTCGCATCATTCGCCTTCAATCCGAGACGTTTGCCGAGCTGGTCACGGTGCTCGATGACGAACGCGAAGACATCGAGGACTTCGTCTTCGCCTTCACTGTCGACGTACCGAACCTGCAGCGGCCGAACACGGAAACTCCGGTCGGTGACCAGGTTGAAAATCCGGTACGCCATGTATTCGGCGAGCAGGGATTGTGCGTAGCGGTTGCTGCCCGTGCGGCAATGTGTCACGAGTTTCAGCTTGTCCGACTTCGCGAACACGGTGCCTCTGACCGAGGACTTCCTGAAGTCGAGCCGCAACGGTGCAAAGGGGCAGACGCGCGCCTGGCGGCGGAAGCGTCCACGGGTTCGAATGGCGAGTTCGACGGAAACCTCGCCGGCCTCATTGTCGGTATACGTCAGAGTGGCCGGATGCTCCTCGTCGGTGGAGCGGTCGTCCATGATCCTCGAGAACGGCGCTTCGATCGTAATGGCAAGGACGTCGTCGCCGGAAAACAACGGTGCGACGTTGTCCGACTCATCGTCGGCGTGCGCGATCGATGCGGCGCCGCCGAGGATCAGTACGAGAACGATTCGCGACGGTGCCATTCCTGTTGATCAGTCCGTTGCTCAGGTGGTCAAAGTCTAGCAGGCTGCTAGCATAGCCACTACACTGGACTGCCTTCGCAACGGAAGCCCTATACGTGCTGTACTCGTCGAAACGCCTGCTCGCCTTCTTTCTGCTCGTGCTGCATTTCACACCTGCGGTGTTCGCCGGGGACGGCACGATCGAGGGGGCCAGCCGGGTCGTTGCGATCTCCGATATTCACGGCGACTACGCAGCGATGGTCGAGACGTTGCGCATCGTTGGCATGCTTGACGACGAGCTCGATTGGGCGGGCGGCGGCACGCATCTCGTGATCAACGGCGACCTGCTCGATCGTGGACCGCGCTCGCGTGATGCGATGGATCTGGTGATGCAGCTCGAGGTTGAAGCCGAAGCGGCCGGCGGACGTGTCCACGTCCTGATCGGCAATCATGAAATGATGAATATGATCGGCGACCTGCGCTACGTGAGCAAAGGCGAGTATGCGGCGTTCGCCGAAGACGAGACGCCCGACGAGCGCGACCGCTGGTTCGATGCGTGGGCTGCTCGTCAGGGTGGGGCATTGCCGATGCTCAGGGAGCGTTTCGACAGCCTGTTCCCGCGTGGGTATTTCGCGCTGAGCGACGCGTTCAGCGCCGATGGCAAGTATGGGCAATGGCTGCTCGAGAAGCCCATCATCATCGTAATCAATCGTACGGCCTTCGTGCACGCCGGGCTCCCTCCCGTCGTAGTCGAGATGGGTCTCGAAGGCATCAACAAAGGCCTCGGGAAGAACCTCTCGACGTATGTTCACGCTGTCGAAACGCTCACCGAAGCGGGTGTTCTACTGCCGACAGACAGCTTCTTCGAGCACGAGAAAATCGTGACCAACTACGTACCTTCGCTGGACGAGGCGCCCGAGGTGCTCGATGCGATCAAGGCCGTGCAGCGCTTGAGCGACTCGGTCATTCTGGGCAGTGACGGACCGCTCTGGTACCGCGGCAACGTCAAGTGCGGCAGGCTTATCGAGGAGCATCGGCTCGAGGATGCTCTCGAGTCGATCGGCGCGGATCGCGTCGTCGTCGGCCATACGCCAACACCGACCCGCAGGGTGCTGCAGCGCTTCGACGGCCGCTTGTTGGAAATCGACACGGGAATGTTCAATTCGTATTACAAAGGCAGCGGCAACGCGCTCGTGCTGCAGGATGAGGAACTCTACGTTCGTAACCAGGACGGCAGCGAGCCCTACGCGCCGATCGCGCATCCGCGCTCTGTCGGTGCACGACCCGGCAGGCTCTCAGCCGAAGATCTGAAGCTGCTGCTTGAAAACGGCGATATCGTATCCGAGGCGACGGACGAGGAAAGCGGCCGCACGGTCGTGCGAGTCAGCGATGGCACGCACACGGTTTCGGCGGTTTTCGCCAGGCGCGCCGGCAAAGGCTTCTATCCGGACGTCGCGGCATACCGCCTCGACCGTCTGATCAATCTCGATATGGTACCGGTGACGGTTGTTCGTCGGGTCAACGGCGAGGACGGGTCGTTGCAGTTCATCCCGAGCCGGGCCAGCGACGAAGCGCAGCGTTCGACGACCGGGCGGGGCCTCAGCGCGCCGTGCGCGATACCGTCCCAGTGGGATGCGATGTATGTGTTCGATACGCTGATCCATAACGAAGGCCGCAGCCTGACGCGCATGATGTACGACACGTCCGACTGGCGCCTGATCCTCGTTGAGCACGAGCGTGCGTTCAAGGCGACGAAGTCGCGGCCGCCGCATCTGAAATCGGTCAAGCTCAAGATCACGGATGGCTGGCGCGAGGCGCTCGCGGCGATGGATGACAAGACGCTCTCCGAGCAACTCGGCGACGTACTCGACCGGCGCCGGCTCAGGTCGCTCGGCAAACGCCGCGACGACTTGCTCGAGCAGTAAGCCTCGAAGCCGCAGAACCGCGATGCATTCGATCTCGACGCGTGCGCCGACCGTGCTGCTCCGAGGTCTCCGAATCAAAGTATAATCCCGGGAAACCACGAGTTCAGAATCGAAAGGGGGCAGAATGGGCCGGCTGACGACGCACATTCTCGATACGGCACACGGGGGTCCGGCGGCGAAGGTCGACGTAAGGCTGTTCGCAATCGGCACGACCCGTGAACTCGTCGCGAGCGCGACCACCGATGACGACGGGCGGACCCCTTGCCCGCTGCTCGAAGGCGAGGCTTTCGTCACGGGCACTTACGAACTCGAGTTCGATACAGGCCCCTATTTTCGTGCGCGGGGTGCGGCACTTGCGGATCCCGTGTTCCTCGATACGGTCGTTATTCGCGTCGCCGTGAACGGCGCGGAGCATTTTCACGTGCCGCTGCTGGTGTCGCCCTGGTCCTACTCGACGTACCGGGGCAGCTGACGCGCATGGCGGCCGGTACGATACGGTTCGTTCTGAACGGCGAGGTCGTCGAGACCGGCGTCGCCGACCCGACACGAACCGTGTTGCAGTTCCTGCGCGAGGACCGGCGCCTGACGGGCACCAAGGAGGGCTGTGCCGAGGGAGACTGCGGCGCCTGTACCGTCGTCGTGGTCGACCGCAGCGGCGATGACGTCGAGGTCCGAACGATCAACTCGTGCATCCGGTTCCTGCCCACGCTCGACGGCAAGGAGCTGATCACGGTCGAAGGCTTGCGCGGCGCCGACGGTGCGTTGCACCCCGTGCAACAGGCTATGGTCGACGAGCATGGTTCGCAGTGCGGGTTCTGTACGCCGGGCTTCGTCATGTCGCTGTACGCGCTGTACCGGGACAACCCGGCGCCGACGAGGCGCGACATCGATGACGCGTTGTCGGGCAACCTGTGCCGGTGCACGGGTTATCGTCCGATCATCGACGCCGCGCAAAAGATGGCGGCCCGGGATGACGACTGGGACGCGGCGGCTCACCGGAAAGCGCTGCAGGATGTCGGGCGCGATGGCAGCCTCGAAACCGGGCGCGGCGACGATCGGTTCTTCGCACCGCGCGACATCGGAACGTTCGCGAAGCTGTACGGCAAGCACCAGGACGCGACCGTTCTTGCCGGCGGAACGGATATCGGTCTCTGGGTCACCAAGCAGCATCGCAATCTCGGCACGGTCATCTACACGGGTAATGTTGCCGAAATGCTCGAGATTGCGAAGACCGACACGCATCTCGAGATCGGCGCCGCCGTCACGCTCACGGATGCCATTCCGGCTTTGCTAGGGGAATACCCGGGCCTGGCCGAGATGTTCGAGCGCTACGGATCGCCACCGAGCCGCAATGCGGGCACGCTCGGCGGCAACATCGCCAACGGCTCGCCTATCGGCGATTCGATGCCGGCGCTGATGGTCATCGGCGCGACGCTCGTGCTTCAGCGCGGCTTCAGCGAGCGGGAGTTGCCGCTCGACGCGTTCTATCACGACTACCGGGTCGACGACCTGAAGCCCGGTGAGTTCATCGCGCGTATCCGCGTACCGAAGGCCGAGGACGGGGATATCGTCAGCAGCCAGAAGTGGTCCAAGCGCTTCGATCAGGATATCTCGGCCGTCTGCACGGCCTACCGGTTGCGACTCGACGGGGACGAGGTGGCGGACTTTCGCATGGCCTGCGGTGGGCTGGCGCCGACGATTCGCAGGGCGTCGCAATGCGAGGCGGCGGTGACGGGCAAGACGTGGGACGAGGACACGATCGAAACAGCCTGCAACTCGCTCGAGAGAGATTTCACGCCGATCACCGACATGCGTGCGTCGGCAGAATTCCGCCTCGTCGCGGTACAGAACCTGCTGCGGCGGTTCTGGCTCGAAACGCAGGGCGAAATCGACACCACGGTGTACGGCTATGGACGCTAGGGCCGTCGGCAAACCATTACCGCACGACAGTGCGCACCTGCACGTGTCGGGACAGGCGGCCTACACCGACGATTTGCCCGAGCCGCGCGACCTGCTGCACCTGGCGGTCGGCATGAGCAGCATCGCTCATGGCAAGCTACGGGAACTGGACCTCTCCGGCGTGCTGGATGCCGACGGCGTCGTGGACGTATGCACGGCCGCCGACGTCCCCGGCGAAAACAACTACGGGTCCATCGTCAAGGACGATCCGCTGCTCGCCGGCGACGTCGTGCAGTACGTCGGTCAACCGGTGTTCGCCGTTGCGGCAACGAGCGTGGACGCGGCGCGCAGAGCGGCCCGCAACGCGCAGATCGTCTGCGACGAGCTCGAGCCCGTTCTCGATCCGCTGACGGCTGTCGAACAGGCGTCGTTCGTCCTCCCGAGCGAGACGCTCGTTCGCGGTGACCCCGACGTGGCCCTCGATCAGGCGCCGTACCGCAGGCAAAGCCGCGTCTCTGTCGGCGGCCAGGACCAGTTCTATCTGGAGGGCCAGATCGCGATGGCACTGCCCCAGGAGGACGGCGGCATCCTCGTGTACAGTTCGACCCAGCATCCCGACCAGGTGCAGTCGATCATCGCGCGCGCGACCCGTCGCGAAGCGAAGGACGTCGTGGTCATCTGTCGTCGCATGGGCGGTGGATTCGGTGGCAAGGAAAGCCAGGCAGCCTTGATTGCCGGGCTCGCAGCGGTCGCCGTCGACAAGACGGGCCGACCGTGCAAACTGCGCCTGGACCGCGACGACGACATGATCATGACCGGCAAGCGCCACGATTTCGTCATCGACTATGACGTCGGCTTCGATGAAACGGGGCGCATCCTCGGTATCGACTTCGAGTTTGCTTCACGCTGCGGCATGTCGGCCGATCTGTCCGGACCCGTCAACGATCGGGCGATGTTCCATTGTGACAATGCGTACTACCTGGAAAACGTGCGTATTCTTTCGCACCGTTGCAAAACGCATACCGTGTCGAATACGGCATTCCGCGGCTTCGGCGGACCGCAGGGCATGTTTGCGATCGAGTACGTCATCGAGGACATCGCGCGCATACTGGGAATCGATCCGCTCGAAGTCCGGCGGCGAAATTTCTACGGCAAGGGCGAACGCAACGTCACGCAGTACCACCAGGTCGTCGACGAGAACCTTGCCGAGACGCTGTTCGACCGCCTGCTCGAAAGTAGCGACTACGCGCGGCGGCGCGAGGAGATTCGCGACTTCAATGCATCGAGTCGTGTGCTGAAACGCGGTATCGCGATGACACCGGTCAAGTTCGGCATCTCGTTTACGAACACGATGCTCAACCAGGCGGGTGCGCTCGTGCATGTCTACAAGGACGGTACGGTCTTGCTGAACCACGGTGGGACCGAGATGGGGCAGGGCCTGTACATCAAGGTCGCCCAGGTCGTTGCCGACGAGCTGGGCGTCACGATCGACAAGGTGCGCACGACGGCCGCCGACACGAGCAAGGTACCGAACGCGTCTGCGACGGCCGCGTCGAGTGGCTCGGACATGAACGGCAAGGCGGCGCAGAAAGCCGCTGCCAGGATTCGCAAGCGCATCACGGCATTCGCGGCGCACAAGTACGGCGTCTCCGAGGCGGAGGTCGACTTCCGGGGCAACAAGGCCTACGTTGCAAACCGCATCGTCGAGTTTCCCGAACTCGTGCGCGAGGCGTGGGCCGCGCGCCTGCCACTGTCGGCGGCCGGCTACTACCGCACGCCGAAGATCAACTACGACCGCAGCACGTTTAGCGGACGGCCGTTCCTCTATTTCGCGTGGGGCGCTGCCGTCACCGAGGTCGTTGTCGACATGCTCACGGGCGAGCATCGCCTTCTGCGCGTCGATATCCTGCACGACTGTGGCGATTCGCTGAACCCGGCGGTGGACCTCGGCCAGGTCGAAGGTGGCTACGTGCAGGGCGTGGGATGGCTGACGACCGAGGAGCTCTGGTGGAACGACCGCGGCGAGTTGGGCACGCACGCGCCGTCGACGTACAAGATCCCGACCTGTTCCGATCTCGCCGCCGACTTTCGTGTCGAACTGACGCGCGATCTCGCGAATACGGAGAAGACGGTCTACCGTTCGAAAGCCGTCGGCGAGCCCCCGTTGATGCTGGCCCTGTCGGCCTTTCACGCGCTGCGCGACGCAATCTCGACCGACGATCGGCCCTTGCCCGATCTACAGGCGCCCGCGACGCCGGAGGCGATCCTGCGCGCGCTTCAGGACGAGCCGGATGAATGAGTGGATCGAGGAACTGACCGATCTCAGCGCCGCGGGTGAGCCGGCCGTGCTCGTGACGGTCGCCGGCATCCGTGGATCCGCACCCCGCGAAATCGGCGCGAAGATGATAGTGACCCGCGGGGAAACGATCGGCACGATCGGCGGCGGTCAGCTCGAATACCAGAGCACGCGCGTCGCGGTCGGCTTGCTCGACGACGAGCAGCTTGCATTGCGAAGTTTTCCGCTGGGCTCGTCGATGGGACAGTGTTGCGGCGGCGTCGTCGAAATACTGTTCGAGCCGATTGCGGGCGGCATGCCGGCGTGGCTGCGTGACCTCGGTGCGCTGCACGGGCAGCGCGAACCGGCGATCGTCGTCACACGCATCTCGCGGTCGGCGCCGGCGAAGTTCGTCGTCACCTCGGACGCCGTTTTCGGCGCGGACGAAGTCGATGCGGATGCCGATATGGTAAGACGTGCCCGGGACATCCTGGCCGGCGACCGTTCCGCGCAGCGCAATGTGCAGGAGTTCTATGAACCGGTCGTCATGCCCGATCTCAATATTGCCGTGTTCGGCGCCGGGCATGTCGGCTCGGCGGTCGTCGCAGCGCTGTCGCAGCTGGACTGCAACATCCGCTGGATCGACAACCGCCGCAACATCTTTCGCAACGTGCCCGGCAACGTGCGAGCGGTCGAGTCGGCCGAGCCGCCGCTCGAAGTCGCCGCAATGCCGCCGGACAGCTACTACCTCGTAATGACGCACAGCCATGCCACGGATTTCGACATTGTCGATCGCATTCTGCGGCGCGGCGATTCGCGGTACTGCGGCCTGATCGGCAGCCGGTCGAAACGGCGGCGCTTCGAGAAGCGCTACCGGCAGCAGGGTATGTCGCGGGAAACGCTCGACTCGCTGATCTGCCCGATCGGTGTCGATGGCATCAACGGCAAGAAACCGGCCGAAATCGCGGTCGCCGTCGCGGCGGAGATACTCAGGCTGCACGAGCGGGCGCAGGTTGCAGCAACCGACTACCCCGGCAATGTACACCCGATAGGCCGATAGCATGGAAGCCTATGTCGCGGACTGGCTCAATCTGCTCGTACGCTGGCTGCATGTCATCGCCGGTGTCGCGTGGATCGGTTCGTCCTTTTACTTCATCTGGCTCGACAATCACCTCGAGGCGCCACGGGAAGCCGCGGACGATGAAAAAGGCGTGGGCGGCGAAGTCTGGTCCGTGCACGGCGGCGGTTTCTACCATGCGCAGAAATACAAGGTAGCGCCGGCTCGCCTGCCGGATCGCCTGCACTGGTTCAAGTGGGAGGCGTACACGACCTGGCTGTCCGGCATTTTCCTGACTGCACTCATCTATTGGTACGGCGCCGAGGTCTACCTGATCGACCCGTCGGTTGCAGACCTGTCTGCTCCCGCGGCCGTCGGCCTCGCGGTCGCCTTCATCGTCGGCGGGTGGCTCATCTACGACCTGCTGTGCAGATCGCCGCTGGCGTCCGACACGCGTGTGTTTGCCGGTGTGCTGCTCGCATTGACGGCAGCGCTGGCCTGGGGGTTATGCGAACTGTTCGGCGGCCGGGGCGCCTACCTGCATTTCGGCGCCGTACTCGGCACGATCATGGCTGCGAACGTGTTCTTCGTCATCATTCCCGGCCAGAAGGAGATGGTTGCGGCCGCCGAGCGCGGCGAGTCGCCGGACCCGGCGCCCGGGATCAGGGCCAAGCAGAGATCGGTACACAACACGTATTTCACACTGCCCGTCCTGTTCGTCATGACGAGCAATCACTACGCCATGGCGTACGGCCACGAGTACAACTGGCTGATTCTCGTCGGCATCGCGCTTGCCGGCGCGCTGGTTCGCGTCTATTTCGTGAACAGGCACTCGGGCAGCGCGTCGCCGTTGCCGGTCTTCGTCGCCGTCGTGATACTCGCGGTCATCGCGGTCGCGATGGCGCCGCGAGGCGGGCAGACGCAGGAAGGCAGTGTGTCCTTCGATCAGGTTCGCAACGTGATCAATGCGCGTTGCACGAGCTGCCACTCCGGCGCGCCCGTGCACCCGGCTTTCCCCGTTGCGCCGCTCGGCATCGTGTTCGATACCGACGAGCAGATCATGCGCGACGCGGACAGGATCTATCAGCAAACGGTCGTCACCCGTGTCATGCCGATCGGCAACCTGACGGCGATGACCGACGAGGAGCGTCAGATACTCGACACGTGGTATCGCGCGTTGCGGGGCGTCGAATGAGCGACTATCCGAGAGACATGCGCGGTTACGGCCGCACACCGCCGACGGCGGGATGGCCTCGCAATGCCCGCACGGCCGTTCAGTTCGTCATCAACTTCGAGGAAGGTGGCGAGAGCTGCGTGCTTCATGGCGATTCGGCATCCGAGGCGTTCCTGTCGGAGATCGTCGGTGCTCGGCCGATCGAGGGGCAGCGGCACATGAACATGGAGTCGATCTACGAGTACGGTTCGCGTGCCGGATTCTGGCGGCTTCATCGCCTGTTCACCGAGCGCGGCATGCCGGCCACGGTGTTCGGTGTCGCGATGGCGCTCGAACGCAATCCGGATGCGGTCGCCGCAATGCAGGACGCCGGCTGGGAGATCGCGAGTCATGGCTATCGGTGGATCGACTACCAGCACGTCGACGAGGATACGGAGCGTGACCATCTTCAGCGGGCAATCGCAATTCACGAGCGGGTAACGGGCGAACGTCCGCTCGGCTGGTACCTCGGACGCTGCAGCCCGAACACGCATCGTCTCGTCGCGGAGGAGGGCGGCTTCACTTACAACGCGGACACGTATGCCGACGACCTGCCGTACTGGGATACGGCGCACGGTGAGCCGCAGCTCATGATGCCGTACACCCTCGACGCCAACGACATGCGCTTCGCGACGGCACAGGGATTCAATACCGGCAGGCAATTCCTGCGCTACCTCAAGGACACGTTCAGGATCCTGCACGCCGAGGGCGGTCGCATGATGTCGGTCGGCCTGCATTGCCGCCTCGCAGGCCGCCCCGGGCGCGCCGCCGCCGTCGCCAGGTTCCTCGACCATGTCGGGAAGTTCGACGACGTCTGGATTGCCACACGTCTCGACATCGCGCGCCACTGGCGCGAACATCATCCGCCAGGAACCACCCAATGATGGATACTCACGATTTCATTGCACGCTATGGCGGCATTTACGAGCACTCGCCATGGGTTGCGGAGCAGGTCGCGCCGCTGGCGAGCGAATTCGACGACGCCGAGCGTCTCGCCAGGTTGATGGCGGACTGTGTCGACAATGCGGGCGCCGAACAGCAGCTCGCACTGATTCGCGCGCATCCGGATCTCGCGGGTAAGGCAGAGGTTGCCGGCGAACTGACGGCCGACTCGAGCGAAGAACAGACAAGCGCCGGCCTCGACCGCTGCTCCAGGGTCGAATACGAGCGCTTCCAGGCCCTGAACGAAGCGTACAGGGACAAGTTCGGATTTCCGTTCGTCATGGCGGTCCGCGGCAGCAATCGTGCCGAGATTCTCGACGCGTTCAGTGCGCGGCTGCAAAATGACTACAATCTCGAGTTCGAGACGGCACTCGAGGAGATTCACAAGATTGCACGCCTGCGCCTCGAGGCGATGGAGAGCATTGCATGAGCCACGCGGTTCGCAAGTGGGTGCAACTCGAGCATCCGCGGCTGGGTTCCCGGGTCACGGCCGCGACCGACGAGTTCTTTGGCGCCAAGGAACGGCTGATCGATCCGGCGGAGCCTGTGTTCATCGAGGACAAGTACGACGATCACGGCAAGTGGATGGACGGCTGGGAAAGCCGCCGCAAACGCGAAACCGGGCACGACTGGTGCGTCGTGCGTCTGGGGGTGCCGGGCATCATCCACGGCCTTGACGTCGATACGAGCCATTTCACCGGGAATTATCCGCCCGAAGTGTCGATCGAGGGCTGCGTCAGCGACGTCGACGATCCCGCGGACGGCTGGGTCGAGCTCGTGCCGAAGACCGCGGTCTCCGGTAATGCGCATCACTATCTCGACGTGCGCAACGACACGGTGTTCACGCATGTCAGGCTGCATATCTATCCCGATGGCGGCGTCGCGCGGCTGCGGATCTTCGGCGAGGTCCGCGCAGACTTCACGGGTATCGACGGCTATGTCGATCTTGCAGCGGTCGAGCACGGCGGCCGGCCGATCGCCTGCAGCGATGAGCATTACGGCAGCGTGCACAACCTGACGGCGCCGGGACGCGGCATCTACATGGGTGACGGCTGGGAGACGGCGCGCCGCCGCGGCCCGGGCAACGACTGGGTCATCATCGCCCTCGGGCGGCACGGCGTCATCGAGCGTGCCGAAATCGACACCGCGCATTTCAAAGGCAACTATCCCGACCGCGTGTCCCTCGAAGCGGCAATGTTCGCATCGGACGATGACGCGGTCGTCGACTCGCCCGAATGGGAGACGCTCTTGCCCGAGACCCGGCTGAAGATGGACCAGCAGCACTATTTCGACGACGTACTCAACGATGTCGGCAAGGTCAGCCATGTCCGACTGTCGATCTACCCGGACGGCGGCATAAGCCGCATTCGCCTGTTCGGGCAGGTCCACGGCTGAATCGATCGTGATTACGCTGCGTCCCGTGCCCCTGACGCGAGAGCGGTTTGCGCCGTACGGCGACGTCATCGAATCGTCCTTTCAGGTATCCGAGGCGATGAATGAGGCGCGTTTCGAGCGTTTTGACGATCTGTGCACGGTCGATATCGACGGCGACGTTGCGATCAGCGTCGCCCGATGCCGCACGCCGACCGCTATGCCGTATCGTGTCGACGTGGTGGAACGCCACCCGCTGGGCAGCCAGGCGTTCGTTCCCCTTGCGCGGTGCCGCATGGTCGTGGTCGTCGCACCGGCCGGTGAAAGCGTGGACCCTGGCGACCTGCGTGCCTTCGTGACCAACGGCAAACAGGGTGTCAACTACCATCGCGGCACCTGGCACATGCCGCTGATCGCGTTCGATGCGGGCCAGGAGTTCCTGATCGTCGATCGCCGCGGCAGCGAACCCAACTGTGACCAGCACACGCTCGATGAGGCCGTGTTGCTGGAGGACGCCTGATGCGGGCGCTGCGAGCATCCGTGCTGCATTGCGTAGCCGATCCGGGGGAGGCGTCCGATCCGCGGGCGTTCGAGTGCTTCGAGGACGGCCTGCTCGTCGTCGAGGGTGGCCATGTCGCCGACGTCGGTCCGGCCGATGCGTTGCTGAGCAAGCTGCCCTCGGATGCCGAGATCGTCGACTGCAGCGGCAAACTGATCGTGCCCGGATTCATCGACTGCCACGTACACTTTCCGCAGCTCGACATCATCGGTTCGTTCGGCGCGCAGCTGCTCGACTGGCTGAATCAATACGCATACCCGGTCGAGATGAAGTTTGCCGATCCGGACCATGCGCGGGACGTCGCGCGGGCGTTCGTCGACGAACTCTTACGCAACGGCACGACATCGGCGCTGGTGTTCGGTACCGTGCACGCGCATTCGGCCGACGCGATCTTCGAAGCGGCGAACGCCAGGGGCATGCGCGTGGTTGCGGGCAAGGTGTTGATGGACAGCAATTGCCCCGAGGCACTGCGCGACGATCCCGAGTCGGGTTACGCAGAAAGCAAGGTACTCATCGAGCGCTGGCATGGCAACGGCCGCCTCGGATATGCGATTACGCCCCGCTTCGCGTTGACGTCATCGCGGGAACAGCTCGAGTCAGCGGGCCGGCTGGCCTCCGAGTACCCGGACGTCTGGATCCACACCCACCTTGCGGAGAATCATGACGAAGTCGAGGAGATCGCCCGGCAGTTTCCCGACAGTCGCAGTTACCTCGATGTCTACGACCGCTACGGCCTGCTGCGTGAACGCGCCGTCTTCGCGCACTGCCTGCACATGGACGATGAAGACCGCTCGAGGATGGCAGGGAAGGGCGGCGCCGCCGCGTTCTGCCCGACGTCCAATCTGTTTCTCGGCAGCGGCCTGTTCGACCTGCCGGCGATTCGCGCGGCCGGCATACGCTGCGGACTCGGGACCGACGTCGGTGGCGGAACGAGCCTGTCATTGCTCGCGACGGCGAGCGAAGCGTACAAAGTACTGCACCTGCAGGAGCATGCGCTGCCGGCGAGTCGCGCCTTGTATCTTGCGACGCTGGGCGCCGCCGAGGCGCTTTACCTCGACGACAAGATCGGCAACTTCGAAACCGGCAAGGAAGCAGATTTCGTCGTACTCGATTTCGAAGGCTCCGAGCTCACGGCACGCCGAACGGCGGCGGCGGAATCCATCGAGGAGAAGCTGTTCGCACTGATGACGCTGGCCGACGATCGCAACGTGGCAAGCACGTGGATTCTCGGGGAGCGGGCAACGGGGACGGCGTCCTGATTCGCCGTTCTTGCGCCAGGCGGCAACGGCTTGCCGGGCCTTACGCGCGCTGCTCCTTGATGAAGCGATTGATCGACGCCACCAGGTCGTCGATCTGCCGCCTTTGTTCGGGCTTGAGCATGCCGCGAAACGGACCGGTGAACAGAACGAGCAACACGAGCGGCACGAACAGCAACGGCCCGAGGACGCCGAACAGAACGAACCCGCCGACCAGTATCAACCCGAGCACCAATCTCGGGAGCGACACGAGCCAGCCGGCCAGCCCTGCCCAATCGAGCGTCTCGACGTCCTGCGCTGCCGTGGTCGGCGTCGTTCGCGGCACGTGTTGCGCTTCCTGCGTGATGGGCGTGTGCTGCCAGGACAGTTGCGTGGTGTAGGCTTCCTCACCGAGACGCATCAGGATGGCATGTGCCTCGGCCGCTTCCGTCGTGCCCGGGTATCTGCGCAGGATCTTGTGACACAGCGACATCGCGCGGCGTTTGTTGCGCTTGTTGCCCGGCGTTTCGCCATAGCTGATGCTATTGAACGCGAAGTACGCCTCGTGCAGCATTTTTTCCGCGGTCGCCATCGGCGCCTGCGATACCCGCTACGGCCGGTCCCGGTCTTCGACGATGACGCTGGCATCGAGATGCGAGGCAGCCTTCATCGAATTCGTGACCAGGCAGTATTTCTCGGCCTTCTGAAGGAGGGTCGCGGCCTTTTTCTCGTTCGTGCCGGACGGAACGAGAAGCTCCGCCGTCACTTTGAATTCCGTGAACTGGGTCATGCCGTCGAGCTTGTCGAGCGTGCCGTCGGCCTTGCACTCGAGCGTCAGCCAGTCGAGTTTCGCGCTGCGGGCAATGGCGCGGAACGTCAGGACGAAACAGTCGGCGACCGCCGCCACGAGCAGGCCCTCGGGCGACCAGACGTCCCCGGGACCCCCGAACTCGGGCGGTCCGGCGGACTCGATATCGGAGACCCCGGCGCTTGCGAGAATGACGTTGTCGTTGCCGGCCGTGCTGGCGGTGACCGTGTAGAGGTGGGGTAGATCCTGCATGTCGTGCCTCGTCGGAGGAGTGATTTGTACGTATGTTCCCGACTAGATGGACGCGATGCAATGAATTCATAGTCTCGGATTACCGAAACGGAAGCGACCATGCGAGACCAGTCGATCGATCGAATCATGACCCCGGACCCGGTTGTCATCGGGCACGAGGAGAGCGTTGCCGACGCGCGTAAGTTATTCGCCTTGAAGAAGATTCACCATTTGCCCGTCGTTGACGAGGGCAAGCTGGTCGGCATCCTGTCCTCGTCCGACCTGCACAAACTCTACCTGCTGCAGGATCATGCGACCGCGACGCTGAACACGGCGGTCGGCCAGATCATGCACAAGCGACCCGTGGTCATCGACATCAGCGCCAACCTGCGCGATGCGGCCGAAATCCTCTACGGCAGCGGCTTCCATGCCTTGCCGGTCGTGCAGGGCGACCGTGAGATCGCCGGCATCGTCACATCGAGCGATCTGATCGATGCCCTGCTCAAGACCTTGCCGGTCGGCGACGGCAGCATCATCGAGCAGCCGGAGGACGGTATCGGCTCACTGGTCGAGGAAAACCGGCGGCTGCGGGCCGTTTGCGATGCGGCCGAACACTACATCCGCAGCGGAATGGCCGACAGGGAACACACCGTACTCGTCAAGCGACTCGAGGAGGCGCGCGGAAACGACGACTCGGTGTCGCTCTAGCACATCAACCAGCTGACCGGATCAGTATCGCCCGGAAGTCGTTGACGTTGGTGCGCGTCGGTCCCGTCATCACGAGATCGCCCAGGCGTTCGAAGAACGCATAGCCGTCGTTGTTCGCCTGCATTGCGCCGGCGTCGTCGGCAGTACGCGCCAACGAGTCCGGCAGCACGAACACGCCCGCATTGTCGCCCGCACCGTCTATGCCGTCGGTATCGCAGGCGATTGCCGAGATTCGGGGGTGTCCATCGAGAGCGAGGGCCAGAGCAAGTCCGTATTCGCTGTTACGGCCGCCTCGGCCTGTTCCGGTCACGTGCACCGTCGTCTCGCCGCCCGAGAGGATGACGCAGGGCGCTTCGACCGGCCCGGTGCCCGCGGCGATGTCGAGGGCAAGCTTCGCGTGCTCCTCGGCGACTTCCCGCGCGTCTCCGGCCAGGTCGCCGAGCAGGTATGGGTTGATGTCCTGCTCGAGTGCACGGAGCGCCGCCGCCTGCAACGCGTCGTCGCTTGTCGCCAGTATGCGGACGTCCGCGTCCCGGGCGCTGGTTGCATCGACGATGGTTGGTCCCGACGCGACGACCGACGGGTCGTTGCCGGGCACGTCCGAGATGATCAGCGTAATGACGTTGGCCGGGGCGCATGCGGCGGCCAGCTTGCCGCCTTTGACCGCCGAGAGTTCGCGACGCCTGGCGTTGATCTCCTGGATCGGCGCGCCGCTTTTGAGCAGCGCTTCCGTGGCGGCCTGCTTCTCGGCCAGCGTCACGCCTTCGGCCGGCGCGCACAACAGCGACGAGCCGCCGCCGGACAACAGGCAGAGCACCGTGTCTTCGACCCCGAGGTCGGAGACCAGCTCGAGAATGCGGCGAGTCGCGGCAACGCCGCTGTCATCCGGCACCGGGTGGGCAGCCTCGACGACTTCGATGTATTCGCAGTCCGTGCCGTGGCCGTACGGGACGATGACGAGGCCGGAGAGCGGCGCCGCCCATTGCTGCTCGACAATCGCCGCCATGCTGGCGGCGGCTTTGCCGGCGCCGACGACGAGGACGTCGCCCTTCGGCCGGTCCTCGAGCCACAGCGGCATGCATGCCGCCGGGCTCGCGGCAGCGACGGCTGCGTCGAACAGGAAACGCAGGAATTCGCGGTCGTCGGTCATCCTGCGGTCAATTCGTCCTCGTCGCGGACGTGCGGCTCGAGCCGCTTCAGCAGTCCGGCCATCGCGGGGCGGTTGTCCTGAAGCTCGGCGATCGAGAAGCCCGACAGCTCATAGGGCAGCACGAGCCAGTCTCGGGTTTCGTGGACATAGTATTCGGGTGTGCGCAGCGTCTTTTCCGTAGGCCGGTACCACACCGTGCCGATGCGAATATCGTGCGGCAGATTGCGGCGCGTCTTCCGTGTCAGTTGCTCGATGACGGCATTGACGCTCGAACCCGTGCTGTAGACGTCATCGACGATCAGCATCGAATGGTGCGAGCACAGGTTTTCCAGAAGGTACTGCAGACCGTGAACGCGGATCGAGTCGGCTTTGCTGACCATCTGCGAGTAACTTCGTGCGCCCGTGTACGACGTGCGTATCGCGATGTGATCGGTCTTGACGCCGAAATAGTCGAGGCCTTCCTGCACGGCGATGCCGACTGCGCTGCCGCCGCGCCACAGGCCGACCAGGAAGTCGGGCTTGAAGCCCGCCTCGTAAATACTGGCGGCGAGCTGGAACGAGTCCCGGAGCAGGTCGTCGGCCGCGATGAATCGCTCGTTCATGGTTGTTGTACCCGGGGCGTGCTGAGCTAGAATGTGGGCAGCCATTATAGATAACAAAAATGCACAAGATCGTAATTTCCGCCCAGGACCTGCTCGAGGACTCCATCGAACTCGGAATCCGTATTCTCGACAGCGGATTCGAACCGACCATGATCATCGCGATCTGGCGCGGCGGAACCCCGGTCGGCATGGCGCTGCAGGAAACGCTGTCCTACTGCGGCCTGGCATCCGACCACATCGCGATACGAACGTCGTCATACACGGGAATCGACCAGCGAGGCCACGTCGCCGTGCACGGTCTGAACTACATCATCAAGAAGATCAACTACGACGATCGTGTGCTCATCGTCGACGATGTCTTCGACACGGGCAACACGATCAAGGCCGTTATCGAGGAATTGACGCGGCGGGCTCGCGACAACACACCCGAGGATATCCGAGTCGCGGTGCCGTGGTTCAAGCCGAGCCGTAACGAGACGGACCTGACGCCGGAATACTACCTCCACAAGACCGAGGAGTGGCTGGTCTTCCCGCACGAGCTCGATGCGCTGTCGCCCGAAGAGCTACAGGAACACCGACCCGAAATCGCCGAGATCGTGCATCGGGTCAGGTCGCCGAAGCTATCGGCCTGAATCATGCGGCGCGTTTGCGTTTACTGCGGCTCGAGTACGGGAAAGCGCCAGGAATACGCGGATGCCGCAACCGAGCTGGCGGACGTGCTGGTTCGCCACGAACTCGAACTGGTTTACGGCGGAGCCGACAAGGGCATCATGGGCATCATCGCCGATGCGGTGCTCGAGCTGGGCGGCAAAGTGCACGGCGTCATTCCCGGGATGCTTACCGAAAAGGAAATCGCGCACCGGGGACTGACGGAACTGCATGTCGTCGCGTCGATGCACGAGCGCAAGACGATGATGGCCGCGCTCTCCGACGGCTTCATCGCCATGCCGGGAGGGTACGGCACGCTCGAGGAGATCATCGAGATCATCACCTGGGGACAGCTGCGCTTTCACGACAAGCCTTGCGGCCTGCTGAACACGGGCGGTTTCTTCGATCACCTGCTGGCGTACCTCGACCATGCCAGCAAGGAGGGCTTTCTGCGTCCTGAGAATCGGAACATGCTGCTGGTCGATAGTGATCCGGCCGGACTGATACAGCGGTTCGAGCGTTATACCGCGCCAAACGTCGAGAAGTGGACCGCCTGACCTAGCGGAATTCGAGTTTCAGTTGTCCGGATACCGGCGCGCGCAGGTTTTGTGCGTGCAGCGTATAGCCGATGTTGCACCGTTGTCCGGTAAGTTCCCCGGCGACGCAAAGGCGGAGCGGCATCGACAACACGTCGACGGGTTCGCCCGCCGGAATGTCGCCGATCTTGCAGCTGACCTCGAACGTCTTCTCGCGGACCGTGACGGACGGGTAGGCCGCGATCTCGTCGGGCGAGCGCTCGGCGAAGTGCCCGTTGACCGGTCGCTTCGGCAAAGCCGTGGCGACGTAAAGCGACTCGTGGTTCGGCAGCGTCAGCGTCAACGACGCATCGCGGATCTCCTCGGCACCCTGGTGAAAAACGACGATGCGCAGGTGCTGCGCGTTCTGCTCGAAAAGGAAGAAGTCGTCCTGTTCGCTGTACTTGCTCCGAATTTGCTCGAGCTCTGCCAGGAGTTCCGCCGGTGTTCTCGCCACGTACGGATCGTCGGAACCGTAAAGACGGGCATGGGTCAGTCGAACGAGCGTCGTCGTCGCGCCGGAGTTGGCCGCGTCCTCGCGAATGTCGAGCATCTGTTCGAGCTTGGCGGAGGCCTGGGCCGACGGCATCTGCAAGAGATCGCAGGTCGGTACTTCGAGAGCCTTGTGAATGATCTCGCCGGGGAACCCGATCTCGATGTCGCCCGCAGACACCGAATCGCGGAACTTGCGCTCGAACAGTTCCTGGAGCTGCCGGCGGCCCAGCTTTACGATCGTCCGTTTGATGCGCGTGTAAGCATCGCCGCGCCGCAACTTCTCCGAGTAGTCGACGCGCATCATGTAGGGACGGTCCTGGCAGTCGCCGATGTCGAATACACCGACCCGGGTACCGTCTATCGAGACCGGTTTGTAGCGCAGCCGAATCGGGGGTTCGATGTACTGGTTCGCGAGTGCCTGATACGAGGGCGTGCCCGAGAAGTCCGTCGAGTCGACTCCGTGACGGCATCTCGCGCCGCTATCATCGAAATAAACGCCAACGACAATGAAGCGATGGCCTTCAACCGACGCGTTGGCGAGCGCCAGAACGTCGCGCAGGAATTCGCCGGTACCGGTCTTTCCGTAAGATTTCTTGCGGAAAACGACTCCGGATTGAGGCATCGTACCCTGGGCTATTTTGAGCAGACGATCCATAGCAGCATAATCTTCGCCTGGTTATGTTCAAAAGACCGCGACCTGATCGACACTTCGGGCACGCGCACACGAGAAGAAGGGGCGAGATCGATGAAACGTTGGGTGGGTCGGTGGATCATGTTCGTTGGCGCGACACACTGCGTGTTTGGTGCGTTCGTCTTCTTTGAGCCCCTTTCGGGGATACTGCGCGATGGCCTGTGGAATGCCGTGAGCGGGTACCCGGGACGGCCCCTGGCGTTCTGGTTCGAATTGCTCGGTATATTGATGGTTCTGTTCGGCGCGACGATCGACCAGCTGGAAAAGAACCAGCAGGCAATTCCGAGGTACATCGCTGTCGGCTTTGCTTTCCTGACTGCACTGGCTATCGTCGCGATCCCTGCGAGCGGCGGCTGGCTCATGCTGCCGAGTGCCGTTGGTCTGTTCCTGGAGAAAGCTGACGTACCCGGGCAGAACGGCCGCTGACATCTCCGATGCCGGTTTACAGCTGCGGGCGTATTGGTGACACTGCCCGAATGACACCCCGCAAGACCTCGCTATCGGCCATTGCTGTCGCGCCGCCCATGGCGGATCCGGCCGACGTCGCGGCACAGGTACGGGCCGAGTTTGGCCTGGCCGGAGACTTCGTGTCCCTGGTCAGCGAACGTGACCAGAATTTTCGCCTGACAACCCGGGATGGCCCCCGCTTTGTCGTGAAAGTGACGAGTTCTCTAGAGGAAAGCGCCGTCACCGATTTCCAGATCGAGGCATTGCTGCACCTGGAGTGCGAGCCGAGCCTGCCCTTGCCGCGGGTCGTGCGTACGATCAAGGGCGAGAGCTCGGCGTCGATCGATGTCGGCGGCACGGCGTGTCGCCTGCGCGTTGTCGAATTCGTCGAGGGACAGCCGCTCGTCGACCTCGACGTTTCGCCCGACCTCGCCGGGCGATTCGGCAATGCACTGGCAACACTCGATTGTGCGCTCGAGGGGTTTTCACACCCCGGGCAGACCCCGTTGCTGCTGTGGGACATGCAACGAACCGGCGAAGTCCGACACCTGCTGGATTTCATTGCTGACGAGACGCTGCGCAATCGGGTCGAGACCGTCATTGACGACTTCGACGTGCGTATCGCTCCCGGTATGGATAACCTGCGCGCGCAGGTCATCCACTCGGATGCCAACCCGGAGAACGTCCTGCTTTGTGACGGCGGCATCGGCTTCATCGACTTCGGCGACATGATGAGGGCGCCGGTCGTTTTTGAAGTTGCGATCGCCGCGTCCTACCTGCGTGCAGCGGATCCGCTCGAGCTCGTCGTACCTTTCGTCGCCGCGTACCACGACACATTGCCGTTGCAGAAAGGCGAACTGCGCTTGCTGTTCGACCTCGTCCGGGCACGCCTCGCGACGTCGATTACCCTGTTGTTCTGGCGACTGCGCGAACGAGAGGCCGATGACGAGTATCGCAACAAGCTGCTCGCGACCGAGAAGGACGCCATCGCGTTCCTGATCGCGCTGGACGAACTCGGCCGCGAGCGGTTCCTGGCGGCGTTCGATCAGTTGTTGTCGTAAGGATTGAAGCCTGACTCGGCCGGCGGTGCGTCGTCTTCAGTGTCGCCTTCGACGTTGAGGAGTTGCTTCAGCATCTGCGTACTCACGAGCGAAAGCTCTTCTTCGTCGCCTCCCGCTTCGTCGAACGTCGGCGCGTCTTCGCTCGCGAGGCTGACTTCGCGGTCGCTGACGTCGGCTGCACTGTCGAGCGCCGCCATCAGGTCATCATCGTCGATGATCTGAAAGCGGTCGTCCGCCGCATTGTGCGCGAGAATACCGTCTTTCTTCGCAGCGACTTTCGCGATGCGGTCCTTCGCTCGCTGACCGTCGGCCGCGATCATTTGCTCGAGGCGCTCCGTCGACAGGAGTTCGAGCTCGGTGTTCTCGATCGGCACGTTCCATACGGTTCTGCCTCGATCGTCGGTGACGCATTTGTTCTTGCGCACCAGCCGGATGGTCTTTTTGAGGTCGTCGGACATGGCATGCGGGCAGTTTGACAATAATCCTACCGAGTATACGCCTATAAACCGCTATCGGCCGCAGGCGCCGGAGCTGAAGTGTGCAAGCTGAGAAACAGTTCCGCGAATCAAAAGCTTACGCCGGATAGTATGGACGGCGGATTCAGTTAAACAGCGCCTATCGATGAATCTGAACGTCGCCATTGCCGGAGTGCTGATTTTCGCGGCCGCGTGCTATGCGCTGCTCGGCCTTCGTCTCGTCGTTCTCAGACGTGACGTCGGTACCGTCCCGATCGGGGTGTTGTTCATCGTCGTCGGCCTGTGGGTGGTCGGTGGCGGCATCGAGCTCCTGTCGACGACTTTTCTCGGCTTTTCAATCGGCCGGACCGGCCATTTCGTCGGCACCGCGCTCGTGCCCATCGTCGCGTACGTGTGCTTTCGCGAATACACGGGTACGGAGACCTCGGCGACCCGACTCGCCCTGCTGAGCTTCATCCCCGTGGCGTCGATCGGTCTGGCGGCAACCAATTTCCATCACGAATTCATGTGGTACGCGCCTTTCGCCAACGAGGCCGGTGAGTTCCTGACCCGCCCGACGGACTGGGGGCCGTGGTTCCTGTTCGTCCACCTGCCGTACAGCTATCTTTTGATGGGCACGGCGCTCTTCACACTCATCTCGCACAGTTCCGCCGTCGCCCCGGCCCACCGCCGCGGGTTGTTCCTGCTGGCCGCGGCCTGTGTCCTGCCGATTTGCGCGACCGTTGCTTACGATCTCGGCGTCGGTCCGAATACCATTTCCTATGTCCCGCTCGTATTCGCGGCGATGTTGCCTGTCTACGCATGGCTGATCGTCGGTGAGCAGATCATCGAATTCACGCCACTCGCCTACGAAACCGTATTCCAGAACATGCAGGACCCGGTCGTTGTCATCGACGATCACCGCCGCGTCATTGGGCTGAATCACACTGCGGAGAGCATGCTGTCGATTGACGGGGCGAAGGCGCTCCGCACCCCGCTCGAGGAGTTGTTCGGTACAGGTGCGCACGAAGTCTATGAAGCACTGGAAACCGGCGAGCCCCAGAGGTTGCTGACCGATACGGGGCGTTTCCTGCACGTGCAGGTGTCGAAGATCGATACACACCGTACCTCGGCGCGAGGCGGGCAGGTGCTGATGTTCCGTGACGTCAGCGATGTCGAAAGGGCTCAGAGCGAGGTGCGCAAGAGTGAAAAGCTGTTACGCACGCTCATCGACCACTCTGTCAACGGTGTCGTTCGCTTCCGCTGGTCCGACGATTCGGTGGGCGAACGCAAGCTGCGCAGCATTTTTGCCAACCCCGCCGCGGGCAAATTCCTCGGTTCGGGTGTCGACGACATCGTAGATTGTTCGGCAACCCAGATCATGCGCCTGGCCGTCACGGGAATGGGCGATCAGGAGGCAACCAGCCTTGTCGACCGTTTCGCGACGTCGGCTGCAAGTAGCGAAGTGCTGGACGTCGAGGTCCGGCAGCGAAGCGCCGGCATGCCCTTGCGCTGGCTGCGAGTCATCTGTGAGCCTGTCGGTGACGACATCGCGGCGACCTTCATCGACATCACGGATCGTAAAGCAAAGGAGCGGCATATGAACTCGATCGCGATGTCCGATCCGCTGACCGGCGTGCTCAATCGTCGCGGTTTCGAGCGACGTGCATCGAAACGCCTGAGCCAGAGTGACGACGATGCGACCGGTGCACTGCTGTTCATCGACCTCAACGAGTTCAAGGGCGTCAATGACCGGTTCGGCCACGAGGTTGGCGACCAGCTGTTGAAGATCTCGGCGGAACGCCTGCGCACGAGCCTGCGTACCCGTGACATCATCGGACGTCCGGGTGGTGACGAATTCGTCGCGCTCGTGCCGGATGTCGATCAAGAGACCGCCGAGGAACTCGCCAGGCGACTGACAAGCGCGTTGGAGGCGCCTTACAACATCGCCGGTCGGGAACTCGTGTGCGTGGCGAGCATCGGTCTCGCATTGTATCCGGACAACGCCAACACGCTGACGGGGCTCCTGCGAGAAGCCGACCAGGCGATGTACCGCGCCAAGGCCCGTTCCCGCGGCGTCAATGACATCAGCGGCAGCGATCTCCTCGAGAAGGCGATGTAATAGATTCGGCCGAATCCCGGTCATTTACCCAAATACCGGAGATTCGCTATGCCCCGTTACCTGATTCCCGCCGCGCTGGCCCTCGTCCTGGCTTTCAGCCTGGTCTGCAGCGTCGCCATTCGCCAGGGCCACGCCGATGTGCCGATTGCGGCGTCGGCCGACGACGTACAACCACTGACCGCCGGCGATCCTGCCCCACGTTTCATTGTGCGCACGGTCGAAGGCAAACCGTTCGACTTCAATCCGAAAGAGCTCGAGGCCCCGGTCGTCCTGCTCAGTTTTCGGGGCGGCTGGTGCCCGTTCTGCAATATGCACCTGTCCGACGTACGTCATGTCATTCCCGAGATTCGCGAGCTCGGCATCGACGTGCTGTTCCTGAGCGGCGATGGACCCGCACAGCTCTATGAGAGTCTCGAAGCCGGTACGAAGGACGACATCGCCGCACTCGACTATACGATTCTTTCCGACGGCGACGCGCAGGCGGCCATAGCGCTCGGCATTGCCTTCAAGGCATCCGAGCGCACGATACGCCGACGCCATGAAAAGGGGCAGAACATCATGGGCTCGTCGATGGCGAAGAAAGGCGTGCTACCTGTGCCGGCGGTGTTTGCCGTAGACACCGACGGAATGATCGCTTTCAGTTACGTCAATCCGGACTACAAGACACGCTTGCCCGGCGACGAACTCCTCGCAGTCGCGAAACGGATTTCTGCTGCAGACTAAGACGCGCAAATGGTAGGCTTCGGGCTCCGATTTCAGGCACGGAGCAAGAGCGGCCGATGAGCGAATCCCGGCAAGCGGGGACGCTGCAGCGCGTCTTCAAGTCCGCGGCGAACGTGGAGCCGAATGAGATCCGGGCGACGGTGCTGTCGTTCCTCTGGGTATTCTTCGTCATGTGTGCCTGGTATATCCTCCGACCCGTCAGGGACTCCCTGTCGTCGGACTGGACCAACGAGCAGTTGAGCTGGTTGTGGACGTCGACGTTCTTCTTCAGCGCACTGGCGGTCAGTATCTACGGGGCCGTCATATCGCGTGTCCGGTTCAATCTCATCGTGCCGAGCGTCTACGTGTTCTTTGCGCTCTCGTTCATCGGTTTTTATATTGCGGGCGCCACGATGAGCGGGAACGACATCGTCAACCGCATCTACTACGTGTGGACGAGCGTGTTCGGTCTGTTCCACCTGTCCGTCTTCTGGACTTTCATGTCGGGGCTTTACAACAGTCGACAGGCCGAGCGTCTTTTCGGTGTGATCGCCGTCGGCGCCACGACCGGGGCGATAGCCGGCCCCGCGTTCGTCAGCGCGTTCGCCGACAACATCGGATCGCTGAACATGTTGTTCGTCAGCGCCGTGCTGCTATTGACGCCCCTCCCGATCATGGTCGCACTCAACAAGTTGCGTTCCGCGGCGCTCGGGAATCCGGACACCGCCAGGGATCTCGTCCGGGACGACCGGCTTGGCGCGAACCCGTTCTCCGGCTTCAAGGAATTCGTCGGCAGCCCGTACTTGCTCTGGATCGGTGTGTTCATCCTGCTGTACGTAACGATGAGCACTTTCCTGTACTACGAGATTCGCAAGCCGCTGGGCGATCTCGACCAGGTCCGCCGGTCGCAAATCTGGGCCAATATCGATCTCGCGGTGAATCTGCTGGCGGCAGTGACTGCATTGTTTGCGACGGGTCGGCTTGCGACGAAAGCCGGCATGCCGAGAACGCTCGCGCTCGTCCCGGCCATCATGATCGTGGCGTGGACCGTCGTCTCCGTCAATCCGACGGCACTGACCCTGTTTGTCGTGCAGGTAGTTCGCCGCGCAGGCAACTATGCGATCACACGCCCGGCGCGCGAGATGCTGTTTACGCTCGTCGACTCCGAAAAACGCTACAAGGCCAAGCCGGTCATCGATACCGTGGTCTACCGGGGAGGTGACGTCATGACGGCATGGTTCTATACCGGCATCGTCGGTGCGTTCGGACTTACCCTGACGGGTGTCGCGGCCGTCGGTGCCGTGATCGCCGCGGTCTGGGTGGCCGTCGGCATCGTACTCGGCCGCAAATACAACCAGGGCGGGGAGCTGTGAAGAAAGCGCCGAGCTACGAGACACAGGAGCTGCGAGAGTTTGCGCGCGTTTTGCGCGGGCGCCGAACAATCGACCAGTACATCCAGACACCGGTGCCCGACGAGCTCGTGCTCGAGGCTATCGAGCTCGCGACCTGGGCGCCGAACCACTACGTGACCGAACCGTGGCGCTTCATCCTTCCCGGCGAGGAGACGATCGGCCGTATCGTCGACCTGTGCGCCGAGACGGTAGCCGCGCAGAAGGGCCCGGAGCTCGGTGAGCACAAGCGCAAAACATGGAGCCAGAAACCCGGGTGGCTCGTCGTAACGTGCCGCCGCAATGATGACAAGCTGCGTGAGCGAGAGGATTATGCGGCGTGCAGTGCGGCCGTGCAGAACTTCATGCTGTACCTCTGGAAAGCCGGTATCGGTTCTAAGTGGACTTCGGGTGCCGTCACGCGCGATGAACGTCTCTTCGAAATCATCGGCGCGGACCCTGCGGCTGAATTCGTCGTCGGCATGATCTGGTTCGGCTATCCGAAGATCACGCCCCAACAGTCACGCACGGATTCGGACGAGGTTCTGACCCGGTTGCCCTGAACAGGAGAGCGATTGCTCTTGCTGCAGTTGACCGGATCTCACGGGAGGCGGCCGTCATGCCCTCCCTGCCGCAGCGCATGCTACTCAGCGATTCGCCGCAAACAGCTGCGGCCAGTCCCGCCTGCGATTGAGCGGCGTCGGTTTGATGTCACCGAGGCGCATGCCGTCGGAGACAAGCGCGCGGGTGTAGGTGCGATAGGCATTGCCTTCGGTCCTGAGCACGCGCACCGGCTGCAATTGCCCGAGTTCGCGACACAGGTTGTAGTGATAGCCGGATCGCAGCGACCGGTCGAGATGGTCGCTCAGCTCCGCGGGGAGCGGATCGCGGCTCTCGATGAACAGGCAATAGCGTGGCTTATCACCATCCGGTGCGAGCATCGCGAACAGGGGCCTGACACCCGCATTATCCAGCACCGATGCGAGACAGGCGCCGACAAAATCCTCGCTGATCTTCTCGCCGCGGAGATCGGAGACGTTGTCGGCTTTGCCGAGAAATTCGAGGCACGGCGTCGTGCGGTAGAAACCGGTTACGCGCACACGGTCGCGCAGGGCGTACCGGTACAGGCCGCCGCCCGTCGTGAGAATAACGGCATACTCCGCACCGTCTTGAAGAACCCAGGACGGCGATACGGTGCCGGTTTCGTCCTCGAATTCGAAAAAATGGCTGCGGATTGCGAGCGGCCGGTTCCCGCCAAACGGGATCGTGATCGCGCCCTCGGTGGCCAGGAGGCCCTTGGGCTGGATCGTGATGCCGGGAAAAGCGGCTTGCAGGTCCGGCAGTACGGAAGCGGCCTGCGCGTCGCCCCAGCAACTGATCAGCCTCAGCCCGGGCCACGGCAAGGTATCCGTCCCGGTTTGCTCGCGCACCTTTTCCCGTAACAGAAGGACGAATGACGGGTGCCATGCGGAGATGAGGCGCAGGTCCGGACAGTCGAGAAGGGTTCTGGCCGTCATTCGCCAGAAGTCATCATCGTCCTCGATCCCGGCCAGGTCCGGCAGTGACACCAATGCCCGGCCGAGGAGCCGCTGCGCGATTCCGCCGAGGTAGGCGGTATCGTCGTCGAAGCCGATTGGCACGGCGCTGGCCGGGCGCTCCGGGCGCGGCGCAGGCGGCGTCAGGCTCCAGTAGGCACGCCCGCCGCCAAGCGCCGGGTCGCCGAGGAACAGGCCGCAGATCCAGGCTGCGACTGCGCGCCGAAGCTCGCGTTGCAGGGAATCGGTGTAAGGAATCCACTTCTCGGCGCCCGACGAGCCGCTCGACGGCTCGAAAAGGCGCACGTTGTCGACCGTCAGCACGTTTTGCTCGCCTGAGGCGATACGCGCAATCCAGTCCCCGTAGTCTTCGTAGCGGCGCACGGGTACGGCGCCAACCCAGTCGTCATAGTCGCGGATCTTCTCGAAGCTGTGTTCACGGCCGAACCGTGTTGCGGCATTGCGTCGGAGATACTGGCTCAACAGATTCTGCTGCGCCGCTTCGGGGCGCCTGCTCGCGCGCCGATACCCAAGGTACTCGGGCAGGCATGACGCAAACCACGCGGCGTTGGCAATTGCGGCCGGGGCGTTCACCCGTCAACGACGTCGGGAAACAGTTCACGACCTTTGCGCCACATACGCTGTCCGAGGCGCGTAAGGCCGTCTTCGGCGAGAACGGCGAAGCACACGAGCTCGTCACCCTGTTCGTGGTTCGGGTTCCGCTCGGCGAAAAAGGCGATGTGCGGGTCCAACAGGCGATGCTCGGGAATTCCCCGGAATTCGTCCTTCAATACGGCCGGAGTATCGAGTTGCACAATGCCCGACGCCGGATCATACCGGGCACCGAAGCGGTCGCCGGCCACGGCATCCATGATCGCCTGCACCTCGGGCGGAGTAGCCTCGTCATAGCGCGGGTAGAAGCGCTGGCTGTAAACCGGCAGGAAGCGGTAGGTCCGGAAACCCGAGACGATCAGGAACCAGTAGAGCGCGTCCTTCCGGTACAAACGGCGCAGGTAGTCGATCGCTCCCATCCAGTAGTAGCTGAGTGCAGAATCGCTCCGGGTATCGGCACTAACGACCGTGTCGCCCGAATACACGACGGACATGTCGCGACCGTGGACCTCGACGTCGTAGATATCCATGCAGGAGAAGCCGCACAGCCGGCCTGTATCGTCGTCGAGCAGGAGCACCCAGTTCTTGCCTGCAAGATCGGTGTCGAAAACGACTTGCGGCACTCCATCGAACTGTTCGCAAAACAGTGCGTACATCGCGGCGCGAGTCGAGGGCAGCAGGTCAGTGCGTTTCACAACCTTGCCTTTCACAGGATGGCTACCTCCGGGTGCGGTATCCGATCGTCGAGTGCATCGACCGCTTGTTCGCCGTCCTGCCAGAACACCGCGTACATGACGCTGACGTATTCATGGCAGGGAAAACTGCGACGAACGATACCTGCCAGCGGATTGCGTGCCGCGAACGCGAGCATGACGTAGTCGATGCCGCGTTCCATGGCAAGCTGGCAACCTCGCGCGACGAGCCCCACAAGCGTATCGGCATCATCGTCGACTACAGCCACGTGTGACAGGAACGCGTTTTCGAGCCGCGCACCTGGCGCCGGCAGCCGCGGTCGGCCAACAAGGGGCGCCGCAAGGTTGTACAGCGGCCGAAGGCGCGCCAGTCGCTGGGCGTAGCCGCGAATCACTGTCTGTTTGAAAGCGCGTTGGTCCCAGAGCGCAAGGCAGCCGCGGTCGCCGTCTCCGCAGACGATGAAGTCGTTCGGCGAGAGTCCGCGGCATCGCTCTTTCGATGCCAATGTGGCAGGCGTCCAGGCCGGGTGAAACTGGTAGCCACGGCCATTGCTCTCCAGCAACGCGACGACGTTCCCGACATGCCGGGTCGCTGCATTCGATGCCGGCGCGCCACGCCGGCGTGCGCCGAGTCTCGTCGGAATCGTGAACGTCACCAGGTCCTCGAGCGGGCGGTAGGTCGGCATGTCGCCGAGCCCGGCCTCGAGCAAGCGCCGGGCAGGCCGGTTGTCCGCGACAATCGTCGTCAGGTAGAACAAGACATCGCCCGCATTGTGGAACTCGTGCATCTTGCGATAGGAGCCGAGCAATAGTTTGCGCCGCGCGCGCAGGCCGCCCTCGGCGCGCAGTTCGCCGAAGTAGCCGATGCACTGCGGCTCGCCATTGACATAGGCCTTCAGCTCGAAGCGCCCACCCGATCCGATAACGTCGTCGTTTCGCATCGCCAGCATCATTTGCCAGTCGTCGCCCGAAACGGCGGCAGCATGGAATGCGTTGGGTTCGCGTTCCAGCGAGACACGAATCTCGCCGACAACGGGGTTTTCCCGTAGCAGGCGACGCAGTCCGGGCTCGGTCGCTTCAGTCGCCGCCGTGAACGTCAGTTCCGCTGACATGCGCGCGACCTGGTCAGGCGACCGCGTGCGCCGGTTGCAGCTTGCCGCACCAGCCTTCGTCGCCCAGCGGCAGGTCATTGCGCTGCCGTACTTCGCGCCGCATCATGAAGTTGATCAGCGGGTATTGCCGCGCCATGAAAGCGGTCGAACGATTCACCGGGTCGGCGAATCGCCGCAGGATACTCGGAATCGAGTAGAAGCGTTCACGGGCCCTGATGCAGAGTTCCTGCAGTTCTTCGGGTTCGAGTTGCTCCGGCCGGAACGGAATCTTGTTGTAGGTGTAGGTCGGGTCCATCCACCACGCGTCGTAGAGGAGGCGACCCTCTTCTTCGAGTCGCTGGTACAGCGGTGTACCGGGAAACGGCGTCAGGTGATTGAACGCGGCCATGTAGAACCGGTGCTCGTGAGCAAAGGCGACGGCTTCATCGAAAGTCTGTGCCGTGTCGCCCCCGTAGCCGAACACGAAAGTGGCGTAAAGGCGAATGTGGTAGCGGCGCAGGTTCGCAAGCGCAACGTCGTAGCCGCCGCCCATCGTGTTGAACTTCTTCTTCATCAGGCGCAACGTTTCGCGCTCGAGACTTTCGAAACCGATCAACAGCCCCTGGCAGCCGCTCTTCGAGATCAGGTCGAGGAATTCTTCGTCATGGGCTGCATTGATGCTCGCCTGCGAAACCCAACGAATCTTCAGGCGCGCAAGCTCACGGTACAAGTACTTGGCCTCGTCGAAATTCGAGGTAATGTTGTCGTCGACGAAAAAGTAGAAGTTGCCACGCTTCCGCGTTTCCTCCACTTCCTCGAGGATGTGGTCGATCGGGCGGCGGTTCTGCGTTGCACCGAAGTAACTTTGAACTGCGCAGAATTCGCAGCGAAAATGGCAGCCGCGACCTGCCTCGATAAGTGTGACCGGCACGTAGCGCTTGCCGCGAAAAATGCTTCGATCGAAACGCGCACGATCAAGATCGGGCCGGCTGTCCTGCCGATAAAACGTCTTCAGCGTGTCGTGGCGGGCATCATCGAGCACCGTCTCCCACTGGCCTTCCGCCTCGCCAACGATGACGGCATCGGCGTACAGCGCCGCTTCGTCCGGGCACAGCGTGGCGTGAAAACCACCGAGCACCACCTTGACGCCGCGGGTTCGAAACTCGGTTGCAATCTGATAGGCGCGCCGAGCCGTATACGTCTCTATGCTGATCGCGACGAGGTCGGTCGGCTCGTCGTAGGGAATCCGCTCAAGACGATCGTCGTAGAAACGCACATCGACATCGTCAGGTGTGAGACCGGCGATCGATGCCGGCGCGAGCGGCTCCATTTGCCAGCTACGGATGTACTTCCGGTCACCGGCCCAGCGCCCGACGCAGGGATGAATCAGTGTGAGTCTCACGCGGCCTCCGGCTGCAGCATTCGCCAGTCACAGGTATAAAAACGGTCGAGGCGTCGGCCGTAATAGCGGTAGCCGAAGTTGGCGCCGAGATAAAGCGTCTTCGCAATCGGCGTCGCCAGCATGCGCTTGGCGATAGAGCGATAGCTATACACGCGGCGCCAGGTTTCCTGGTTGCCGAGCTCGAGTTCTCTCATACTCATGCCGCGCGGCTGGAAAACGACGTGCTGCCCGTCGTAGAGCTCCCAGTTGCGCGTCAGGATGCGCCCCTCTCTTGCGAGCCGCTGATAAAGGCCCGTTCCGGGAAACGGCGTCAGGATGGCGAAGCGCGGCAGGTCAATGCGTGTGTCGATTACAAACTCGGCCGTTTTCTCGAAGACATCGGGCGTGTCGCTGTCGAGACCGAAGACGAACGTGCCGTTGATGGCGATGCCGTGATCGTGGAAGCGGCGAATCCACTCCGCGTAGAGCTCCGGTGAGTTGAAACTCTTGCTCATGTCCTTGAGCGCCGCCCCGGAGATCGATTCGAAACCGACGAGCAGCGCAATGCAACCGCTTCGCGCGCACAAGTCGAGCAATTCTTCGTCGCGTGCCAGCAGGCTCGTTGCAAGCCCGCCCCACTTGATACCGAGGGGGGCCAGGGCCGTGAACAACTCTGCCGCGTAGGCCTTGTCGGCAACGAGGTTGAGGTCGATGAAAATCGCGCGCCTGGCGCCCGTCGAGCGGATCTCGTCAATAACGTCGGCGACGGGTTTTTGATAGGGTTTGCGCCCCCACGCAAACGGCACGACGCAGAAGTCGCAGCGGTGATTACAGCCGCGGGTCGCCTCGAATACTCCGGTCTTGACGTGGCGCCCGCTCGGGATCAGGTCACGTCGCGCCGGCGGACGATTGGCAAGGCTCAGATCCGGCGCCTGCTCATAGCGCGCTTGCAGGCGGCCCGCGACGAAGTCGCGCAAGAGTTGAGGCCAGGTATCTTCAGCATAGCCGACGACGATGGCGTCGGCATGCGGCGCAGCATCGTCAGGTACCAATGTGACGTGCGGGCCGCCGAGCACGACCGTGATGCCGCGTGCGCGAAAGGCTGATGCGAGTTCGTAGGCGCGGCGTGCGGTGCCGGTGATGACGGTCATCCCGATAATGTCGGCGTCAAGATCGTGAGGAATCTCCTCGACGCCTTCGTCGTAAAGCGTGAGTTCGTGCTCGATGTCTTCCGGGATCAGCGCAGCAAGCGTCGGCAGGGTCAGGGGCGGGTACCGCAAGGACTTGCGAAAGATACCTCCGCGATGGCGGTATAACGGGCCCTTCGGCGATAGCAGGCTGATTCTCAGCATAAGTAATGCCCCTGTGACGTGCGAACGTCTTCAACTGCTATCATCGTTACGGAAGGATTAACGACAAACGCAGTTCAAGCAGCTTACCATGAGGGTATAGGAACCCGGATGCGTATAACCTTCATCCGCCCGAACATGTACGACGATCGTTCTTCGGACGCGATGGAGCCATTGTGCTTTGCCATACTCAAGTCACTGACGCCAGCGGACGTCGAGGTCGAACTATTCGACGAACGCATTGAGGACATCCCTTTCGACCGCGAAACCGATCTCGTGGCGATGACGGTCGAAACTTACACTGCGCAGCGCGCCTACCAAATCGCCAGGTGTTTTCGTCGCCGCGGCATCCCGGTCGTCATGGGCGGCTACCACCCGACGTTTCTCCCCGACGAGGCGCTGCGATTCGCTGACGCCGTGGTGAAGGGCGACGCCGAGGGCTTGTGGGAGAAGGTGGTCGAGGACGCCGCCAACGGCCGCCTGCAACGCCTGTACGAAGCGACGGAATTTCCAACGCTCGAGGGGCGCTTGCCCGATCGCTCGATCTTCGAGGGCAAGCGTTACGCTCCGATAGGCCTGGTACAGTTCGGTCGCGGATGCCGCTTCAATTGTTCGTTCTGTTCGATTCGCGCGTTCTATGGCAACAGTCTGAGGCATCGCTCGGTCGCGGACGTGGTCGAGGATATTCGCCGGTCCGGCAAGCGCCACATCTTTCTCGTCGACGATAACCTGTTCCTGAATCGGGATACGGCACGGTCGCTGTTCGAGGCGCTTGTCCCGCTCGGTATCGGCTGGTCGTGCCAGGTATCGATCGATATCGCGCGTGACGAGGAACTCGTAGGACTCATGCGAAAGAGCGGTTGCATCAGTGCGTTGATCGGCTTCGAGTCGCTCAACCCCGACAGCCTGCGTGAACTCAACAAACACTGGAATACCAAGTGGCAGTCCTACGATGACGCCGTAGAGGTCTTCCGGCGCGCCGGCATCATGCTCTACGGCACCTTCATTTTGGGTTGCGACCACGATTGCCCCGCATCATTCGATGCGACGGTCGACTTTGCGCTGCGTAACAGATTCGTGCTGGCAAACTTCAACCCGCTGACGCCGACGCCGGGGGCGCCGCTGTTCGACAGGATGCGCGAGGAAGGTCGGTTGCTGCACGAGCGCTGGTGGCTCGACCCGGACTTCGGCTATGGCGATGCGACGTTTACACCGCGCGGCATGACGGCCGGGGAGCTGACTGCCGGGTGCTTTGCTGCACGTCGTCGCTTCAATACATTCGGATCCATCGCCCGGCGCCTGCTCGACGTGCGGGCAAACGCGCGCAGTCCGTTACGCGCGGGCGTCTTTCTCGCAGCGAACCTGATGTCGCGGCGCGAGATTCTCTCCAAGCAGGGGCGCCGGCTAGGTGCCGCAACACCTTTACAAGAGGCGGAGATCAGCGCGTGAGAGTTTCGTTCATTCGACCCAACATCGGGCGGCTCGTCGACGGACCGTATATTGACGAGGGTCGTATGCAGCCGCTGACGCTCGGCGTGATCGCAGCGTATACACCACCGGATGTCGAGTGCGTGCTGCACGACGATCGTATGGAGGAGATTCCCTTCGACGACCCGACAGACCTCGTGGCGGTTACCGTGGAGATCTACAATGCCCGGCGTGCCTTCGAGATTGCGGCCGAGTACCGCAGGCGCGGTGTGCCGGTAGTCATGGGTGGTTTTCACCCCACGCTGGTTCCGGACGAGTGCCTCGAGCACGCCGATGCGATCGTGACGGGCGATGCGGAGGAAGTTTGGCCGCAGATCGTAGAGGATGCCCGTGCAGGACGACTGCAAAGGACCTACTCCGGAACGACGGGCGCGCCGCAGCCGGGCGGCAGACCCGCGCGCCGTGACCTGTTCAAGGGGAAGGGCTACCTGCCGGTTGGTCTCGTCCAGTTCGGCAGGGGTTGCCGCTTCGCGTGCTCGTTCTGCGCCATATCGACGTTCTTCAATCGCACGCAGTGTGTGCGGCCGGTCGAGGATGTCGTCGCGGAGATCGAGGGCCAGGACCAGAAGCTGATCTTCTTCGTCGATGACAACCTTGTATCGGATCACGAGCGCGCCAAGGAATTGCTGCGAGCGCTGATTCCGCTGAACATTCGCTGGGTGTCGCAGGGGTCGATCGACATGACCGAGGACCCTGAGCTCATGGACCTCATCGAAGCGAGTGGTTGCCAGGGGTTCGTCATCGGATTCGAATCGATGATGCCGGAAAGCGTCAAGAGCATGCGCAAGGCCTGCAACCTGAGCAAGGTCTACAGTGGCTGGGACCGGTACCAGCGCCAGGTAGACATCCTGCGCAAACACCACTTGCAGACCTGGGCCGCGTTTACCCTTGGCCACGACACCGATACCCTCGAGTCCATCGCCGAAACCTTGCACTTTGCCGAGGAGTCCAGGTTCTGCTTCGCGGCATTCAATATCCTCATGCCGTATCCGAGTACACCGCTGTACGCGAAGCTCGAGGCGGAAAATCGTTTGCTGTGGCGGGGCAAGTGGTGGCTGCACCAGGATTACCGTTTTAATCACGCGGCTTTCATACCGAAAAACATGTCGCCCGACGAGCTGACCGAAGCCGTGCTGCGAAACCGTTTACGCTGGAATTCACTGTCGTCGATTTTCAATCGCGTGTGGGATTTCCAGACACACCTCAACTCGTTCTATCGCCTTGGTACGTACCTCGTCTACAACCGGCTTTACGCCAGGGAAAGCCTGACCAAACAGGGTATGTTCTTCGGGAAGTACAGGGGACGCATTCCGGATGTCAGGCAAGCAATCTGATCGCGCGCGGCGCATGCGCAGCGGGCCGTGAACAAGATCAAATACGGCGACTGGGGGCTCAAGCCCTGCGTCGACGTTATTGAAGGAAGGGAATCAATATCATGAATACAGTGTCAATCCTCAAATTCTGCCTGTGGGTAGCGTGTGCATTCCATCTCGTTATCGGTCTCGGACTCAATCTGTTGCCGTCGTTCCCGCAAGTGATGGCGGGCTACTATGGCGCCGAGGTCGAATTCACGCCGCAGTTTCTCTATATCCTGAAGCCGCTCGGCGCGTTCATGATTGCCGTCGGCATCATGGCTGCCGCTGCCGCGAGGGATCCTCTGAATAATGCGATGATCGTCTACGCACTCGTCGCGTTGTTCACGATGCGCGCACTGCAGCGCTTCGTATTCCAGGACACGATCGTTTCAGAGCTGTCGATCGAAGCATCGCGCAACATCGTCAATGCCATTGTTTTCCTGGCGCTGGCCATGATTTTCGCGGTTCTGTTCAAGACGGCGCAGAATAACGCGGCCACCTGAGCGCCGTTCTGTCCGACTTCAATCGCGTGCAAGCTCGTCAGGGTGGTGCACGAGGTCGCCCGGCGCGATCAGCGGTCGTAACACGAACACGATAGTTGTCAGCAGGCCGACGGTTGCCATGATCAGCACCGCATTTCGCACCGATCCGTCATAAATCGTCGCGCCGATCAGTGCGCCCGTCGCCGCCATGATGTTCTGGAGCGTGCCGAGAATGGACGAAGCGACACCGGCGATGCGGGGCAACGGGTCCAGCGCCAGCACGGTCGCGTTCGACATGAGGATGGCGATCGTGAACATGAACTGGCAGACGCTGAACCAAACCCACCAGAACGGCGCGGCGTCGAGCCAGGCGATGATGGCAAGCTGGCTGCTTGCCGCAAGTATCAGGCCTACACCCAGACCGATGAGCTGAACCGGGTCGAATCGCATGACGAGCCAGCGGTTGGCGGCGGAGCCGGCGAGGATCGAGATTCCCGCACACGCGAAGATCAGGCCGTACTGCCGGATCGAGAAGCCGTAAATCTCGACGGTCAGCGCCGCCGATACGGCGATGATCGACATGAAGCCGGCTGGCGGCAGGACGATCAGTAACAGGCCGAAGACTGACTGCCGGTGCGAGAAGAACTCGCGTATGCTCGAAATCAGTTGCCGCATCGGATGCTCGTTGACGTTCGATACATGCGTCTCCGGGATATTGGCGCGCACGCCGAAGATGATCAGAAAGCCGCACAGCGCGATCACGATGAACGGTGCTCGCCAGTCCCAGGTCGCTACGAGCAGGGCGCCCAGGGTCGGGGCAACAACGGGCGCTGCGGTGAAGATCATCGTCATCAGCGACATCAGGCGCGCGGCGTCCTTGCCCGACGCAACGTCCCGGACGATGGCTCGTGACAAAACGATCGCGGACGCGGCCCCGATGCCCTGCACGTAGCGCGCGGCGAGCAGGAGTTCCATGTCACTCGCCATCGCGGCAACCGTCGCCGAGATCGCGAAGATGCCGAGACCGACATAGAGCGTCGGAAGGCGCCCGTATCGGTCGGCAAACAGGCCCGCCGGAATCTGGCCGCAGGCCATGCCGATCATGAAGACACCCACGATCTTCTGGCCGCGCTGCACGGTCGTGCCGAGCGCCTCGACCATCGCGGGTATTGCGGGCAGGCTGAGGTCTATGGTCAGCGCCGCCACGGCAGTCAGCAAGCCGAGCGTGATCACGAAGCGCTTGCGGTGGGCGAGGTCGGTGTTCAACGGGCGTGCTGCCGCAGGATCTAAGGGGCCGTAGTGTGCCCGTCCGTCAGTAACTCCGCCAGTTGCGGCGTTCCGAGCCAGTAGGCCAGCTCGCGCGGATGACCGATCTCCCAGATGGCCAGGTCGGCGCGTTTACCCACTTCGACGGTGCCACGATCGTCGAGTCCCAGCGCACGTGCAGCCTCGCGCGTGGCGCCGGCGAGGCATTCCTCCGGTGTCAGCCGGAACAGTCGGGCGGCGAGCATCATTGCGTTCCGAATGCTGCATATCGGTGACGTGCCGGGATTGCAGTCGGACGCCACCGCCATCGGCACGCCTGCGCCGCGCAATGAATCGACGGGAGGAACCTGTTTCTCGCCCAGCGTCAGGAACGCGCCGGGCAGGAGCACGGCCACGGCACCGGCGCGAGCCATCGACCTGACGCCGTCGGCGGAGGCGTACTCGAGATGATCGGCCGACAGGGCGCCGAACCCCGCGGCAAGGGCGGCGCCGCCGGAATCGCTCAGTTGATCGGCGTGCAGTTTGACCGGGAGGCCGAGTTCCGTAGCGCGCGCGAATACCCTTGCCACCTGACTGGTGGAGAAGGCGATGGACTCACAATACGCGTCGACGGCATCCGCCAGCCGTCCGGCAACGACTTCGGGCAGTAACTCATCGCAGATCAGGTCGACATAGCCGTCCGGATCGTCCGCAAACTCAGGTGGCACGGTGTGGGCGGCCAGCAGCGTCGTACGAATCGTCGCGCCGCTCGCCTCGCCGAGCCGTCGCGCCACCGACAGCATCTTGAGTTCACTGTCAATGTCGAGTCCGTAGCCCGACTTGATCTCGATCGTTCCCGTGCCCTCGGCCTGCAAGGCGAGAACGCGAGGTAATGCCGCGGCGTAGAGTTCGTCGGCGGAGGCTCGTCGCGTCGCCCTGACCGTCGACATGATGCCGCCACCGGCTCGGGCGATGTCCTCGTAACTCTCGCCACGCAACCGACGTTCGAATTCCCCGGAGCGGTCGCCGGCGAACACGAGATGCGTGTGGCAGTCGATCAGCGCGGGCGTGACCCAGCGGCCGCCCAAGGATCGGCGCTCGGTCGCTTCGATACCGGGCAGGTCGGCCAGCGGACCGAGCCAGGCGATCCTGCCGCCTTCGATTGCGATCGCGGCGTCGTCGACGACGCCGTAGTCAGGCCCGGCCATGGTCGCAATGCTCAGATTGGTCAGCAGCAGGTCCATTGCATCGCACGGTATCATGCACTAACCTGTATATACAACTTGAGGGGTCGTGAATGACAACGCTGTTTGCCCGCAAAGCCCTGCTTCCGGACGGATGGACCGACCGCGTCCGACTGCACGTCGATGGCGGGCGCATCGCGAAGGTCGAGGCCGGCGTCGACGCCGAGTCGGGCGATGAATCGCTGGGTTGTGTCATCCCGGGTCTTTGCAATGCGCACAGCCATGCGTTTCAGCGCGCACTGGCCGGCCACACCGAGCAGCGTTCGCCGGCCGGACGGGACAGTTTCTGGACCTGGCGCGAGAAGATGTATGAGCTCGCCGGGCGCGTCGGTGCGTCTGCACTGACGGCCATCGCCCGCCAGGCCTATTGCGAGATGCTGCGCTCGGGCTACACGTCGGTTGCCGAATTTCACTACCTGCATCGTGACCCCACCGATGGCGATGCCGTCGACACGATGTTCGACGCGATCGTGACGGCGGCGCGCGACAGCGGCATACGCCTGACCTATCTGCCGGTGCACTACGAACGCGCCGGCTTCGAAGCACCGGAGCCGACCGAGCGCCAGGCCGGCTTCGCCATGTCGGTGGATGAATTCCTGGCGCATCTCGATCGCGCCGCCGGGCGCTGTGCCGGGCGCATCAGCCTCGGCGTCGGGGCACACAGCCTGCGCGCCGTCAGTGCGACGTCGTTGCAGCGAATCGTCGACGTTGCCTCGCGGGACGGCTTACCGATGCACCTGCACATTGCCGAACAGCGGCGCGAGGTCGATGAGTGTCTGGCGTCGTACGGACTGCGGCCTGTCGAGTGGCTGCTCGACAGCTTTGACGTCGGAGATGACTGGAGCCTCGTTCATGCGACCCACATGAACGTCGAGGAGACCGAGGCGCTGGCAGTGTCGGGCGCTGTCGCCGTGCTCTGTCCGAGTACCGAGGCCAACCTCGGCGACGGCCTGTTTCCGTTGCATGATTTCCTGGCCGCCGGCGGTCACATTGCGATCGGCTCGGACAGTCACGTTTCGATAAACCCCTTCGAGGAGCTTCGCTGGCTCGAGTACGGGCAACGACTCGCGACACAGACACGTAACGTCGTATCGCTGCGTGAAGGCCATGTCGGCAGCGAGCTGTTCGCGCGCGCGCTCGAAGGCGGCGCACGCGCGAGCGGGCAGGAGACGGTCGGCCTTGGCGTCGGCGCACCCGCCGATCTTGTCGCGCTTGGCGACGACGATCCGATGTTCGCCGGCCACGACGACGATTCGCGGCTCGATGCCCTCGTGTTTTCCGGTTATCCGCTGCCCATCGAACGCGTGATGGTAGACGGCTGTTGGCGTGTCGAGGACGGCGTTCACGTCGATCGTGATCGCGCGCGCGATGCATTCATCACGACGCTGGAGCGAATCGGGTCATGAATACGGGCAAGCCGCGTTACCAGCAGCTCAAGGACCTGATCATCGGGCGCATCTCGAGCGGCGAGCTTCGTCCGGCCGATCGTGTACCGTCGGAAAACGAGCTCGTCGAGTCGATGAACGTATCGCGCATGACGGCAAATCGTGCGCTGCGCGAACTTCACGACGAGGGCTACGTCGAGCGTATCGCAGGGCGCGGCACGTTCGTCTCGGACTTTCGCTCGCAGTCGCACTTGCTGGAAGTCAAGAGCATTGCCGACGAGATCGCGGGTCGCGGCCACACGCACACGAGCGAAGTCGTCCGGCAGTCGCGGCAGCACGCGCGCGGCGAGGTAGCCAGGGCACTGCATGTCGAGCAAGGCAACGACGTTTTTCACCTGTTGCTCGTGCATTACGAGAACGGCGCGCCGGTCCAGGTCGAGGACCGGCACGTGCTGGCAAGCTTTGCGCCGCGGTGCCTGGAGCAGGATTTCCGGCGAGTGACACCGAGCGCCTACCTGACATCGGTCGCGCCGTTGCAGGAGGCTGAGCAGGTCGTTCGTGCCGCCATGCCGAACGCTGCTGTCAGGCAGCGGCTCAACATGGCAGAGGGCGAGCCGGCGCTCGTCGTGATCCGTCGCACCTGGTCGAAGGGGAGGCCCGTGACGTTCTCGCGTCTTCATCACCCCGGCAGCCGTTACGAGTTGACCGCGCACTACACACCACCCGGCACATCGCGTTCGGCGTCGCCCGACGTCGTGCAACTGGAGCAGTTGAGACAATGAGCAGAACGATCAAAGCCCCGACGGGCACCGCGTTGCAGGCCAGGAGCTGGCTGACCGAAGCGCCGCTCAGGATGCTGATGAACAACCTCGATCCGCAGGTCGCGGAGCGGCCGCAGGATCTCGTCGTCTACGGCGGCATCGGCAAGGCCGCGCGCAACTGGGAGTGCTTCGACAGGATCGTGGAGACGCTGCGCACGCTCGAAGACGACGAGACGCTGCTCGTCCAGTCCGGTAAACCGGTCGGTGTCTTCAGGACGCACGCCGACGCGCCACGCGTCCTGATCGCCAATTCGAATCTCGTTCCGGCCTGGGCAAACTGGGAGCACTTCCGCGAGCTGGATCGCAAGGGCCTGATGATGTACGGGCAGATGACGGCGGGTTCGTGGATTTACATCGGCAGCCAGGGCATCGTCCAGGGGACTTATGAGACGTTCGCCGAGATGGGTCGCCAGCATTACGGCGGCGACCTTTCAGGGCGCTGGATCCTGACGGCCGGCCTCGGCGGCATGGGCGGCGCGCAGCCGCTGGCCGCCACGATGGCGGGCGCATCGATGCTGGCTGTCGAATGTCAGCCCGATCGCATCCGGATGCGACTGGATACCGGCTATCTCGACAAGTCGGTGGAAACGGTCGACGACGCGCTCGCGATCATCGAGGAGGCCGTCGCGGCCAAAAAGGCGATCTCGGTCGGGTTGCTGGGCAACGCCGCCGAAGTCCTGCCCGAGCTGGTCAGGCGCGGCGTCCGGCCGGATGCCGTGACGGACCAGACGTCGGCGCACGATCCGGCCAACGGGTACCTACCGATCGGCTGGACGGTCGACGAGTGGATCGAAAAGCGCGAAAGCGATCCCGACGGCGTGGTCGCCGAGGCGACGAAGTCGATGGCGATCCATGTCGGGGCGATGCTCGAGTTCCGGGCGCAGGGCATCCCGACGTTCGACTACGGCAACAACATCCGGCAGGTCGCATTCGACGAAGGGGTCGAAAACGCGTTCGACTTCCCGGGATTCGTGCCGGCGTACGTCCGCCCGCTGTTCTGTCGGGGTGTCGGCCCGTTCCGCTGGGCGGCGCTGTCGGGGGATCCCGAGGACATCTACAGGACCGATGCCAGGGTGAAGGCGTTGATCCCGGACGATCCGCACCTTCACCAGTGGCTCGATGCCGCGCGCGAGCGCATTCACTTTCAGGGCCTGCCGTCCCGGATCTGCTGGGTCGGCCTCGGCCAGCGCGACAGACTCGGCCTCGCGTTCAATGAGATGGTGCGTAACGGCGAGCTCGAGGCGCCCGTCGTGATCGGGCGCGATCATCTCGACAGCGGTTCGGTCGCGAGCCCGAATCGCGAGACCGAGTCGATGCTCGACGGCAGCGATGCGGTATCCGACTGGGCATTGCTCAACGCGCTGCTCAGCACTGCCGGCGGCGCGACCTGGGTATCGCTCCACCACGGCGGCGGCGTCGGTATGGGTTACTCGCAACACGCCGGCCTCGTCATCGTTTGCGATGGCACCGAAGCGGCAGACAGGCGCATTGCCCGTGTCCTGTGGAACGATCCGGCCAGTGGTGTGATGCGGCACGCCGACGCGGGTTACGACATCGCAATCGACTGCGCCCGCGAGCACGGTCTCAACCTGCCGATGGCGGAGTCGTGACATGAGTCTCACGATAAACAGACAGCTGATAATGCTGCGCGAGTTGCGCCTTGCGTGGCTCGAACCGCTTACGGTGACGCTCGGCGACGATGCACGACGCGCCATCGCCGAGTCGCAGGAGCTGATCGACGACATCGTGGCCCACGGCGAAACGGTCTACGGCGTAAACACGGGTTTTGGACGGCTGGCCTCGGTCAATGTCAGTGATGACGAACTCGCGCACCTGCAGGAAAACCTCGTGCGCTCGCACGCGGTTGGCGTCGGCGAGGATCTCGACGACGATACCGTCCGGCTCATCATGCTGATGAAAGTGATCGCCCTGGCGGAGGGCTTTTCGGGCGTTCGTCTCGAGCTCGTCGACACCATGTGCGCGCTGATCAACGCCAACATCTACCCTCGGATTCCGTCGCGCGGCTCGGTCGGTGCGTCCGGCGATCTTGCACCTCTCGCTCACCTGGCAGGGGCATTGATCGGTATCGGCGAAGTCCGCGTCAACGGCAACCTGGTACCCGCATCGATCGCGCTTCGCGACGCCGGCATCAGGCCTGTCAGGCTGGCGCCGAAGGAAGGGCTCGCGCTGCTCAACGGCACGCAGGTATCGACAGCGTTGGCGCTGGGAGCCGTGTTCCGTACCGAAAACGTGCTCTCGGCCGCACTCATGGCGGGCGCGATGTCGTCGGATGCCGTCAAGGGCAGCGATACACCGTTCGATCGACGCATCCAGAGTGTGCGCGGCCACGGTGGCCAGACTGCCGTCGCGGCGGTGCTCCGCGATCTGATGCATGGCAGCGAAATCAGGGCATCCCATATCGGTTGCGATCGCGTCCAGGATCCGTACTCGATTCGCTGCCAGCCGCAGGTTATCGGCGCGTGTCTCGACGTGCTTCGCCACGTCTGCAAGGTGCTGGAGACCGAGGCAAACGCCGTCACCGACAATCCGCTCGTGTTTACCGATTCCGGTACCATTCTGTCGGGCGGCAACTTTCACGCCGAGCCGGTCGCCCTGGCGGCTGACTACCTGGCGCTCGCGATTGCCGAGATAGGCGCGCTCTCGGAGCGGCGGATCGCGCTGCTGATCGACGAAAACCTGAGCGGCCTGCCCGCGTTTCTCGTCCGGGACGGCGGGCTGAACAGCGGTTTCATGATGGCGCAGGTCACGGCCGCGGCGCTCGCGTCCGAGAACAAGTCGCACGCACATCCGGCCAGCGTGGACAGCCTGCCGACGTCGGCGAACCAGGAAGACCACGTCAGCATGGCGACCTACGCGGCCAGGCGCCTGCACACGATGCTCGACAACGTTGCCGACATCGTTGCCATCGAGTTGCTCGCCGCGGCGCAGGGCATCCATTTCCATTACCCCGAGAAGAGCTCGCCGCCAATCGACGACGTCATCGCGGCCATCCGCGAAATCTCCCCCTTGTACGAACAGGATCGCTCGCTGTCGTCGGACATTCGCCGCATCGCCGCGACGATCGACAACGGCGAGTACTGCCGCTACGCCGAGTCCGTGCTGCCGAGTTTCTCACGATGATCGATGCTTTCGCTTTTCGCGAAGGCGATACACCGCTGCTGATCAGTGTGCCGCACGACGGCCGTCGTCTGCCGGCCGGCATGCGGGACTCGATGACTGCGGAGGGCATCGCGCTGCCGGACACGGACCGGCATGTTGCCCGCCTCTATGAATTCGCCGGCGACCTCGGTGCGAATATCCTCGTCGCGAACTACTCGCGTTACGTCGTCGACCTGAATCGCCCTGCAACCGACGAGGCGCTGTATCCGGGGCAGGTCGCGACAGGCTTGTGCCCGAGACAGACGTTTGCCGGTGAGCCGATCTACCAGGGCGAGGCGGCCCCGGACATCGCGGCACGAGTAGAGTCTTACTGGAAGCCCTATCACGACAGGCTTCGGGCCACGCTGGATGCCCTGCGCGAGCGGCACGGTTACGCGCTGCTCTGGGATGCGCATTCGATTCCGAGCCGCGTGCCGCGGCTTTTCGACGGTGAATTGCCGGTGCTGAACATAGGTACGAACGACGGCGCAAGCTGCAATGCTTCGCTGGAACGAGCCATCAATGCCGTTGCGGCGTCGAGCGACTACAGCGCCGTTCTCAACGGGCGCTTTCGCGGCGGCTACATTACGAGGCACTACGGCGATCCGGGCAACGGCATTCACGCCGTGCAACTCGAGATTGCACAACGGGTCTACATGGACGAGCAGACGAAGACGTTCAACGCCGAAAAGGCGTCGGGTCTTCGTGATACGCTCCGCACCATGCTCGGGGTTTACCTCGATACTGCAGAGAACATGGGGGATTGAGAATGGTGAAGCATCTTCTGGTCATCGCATTGTTGCTGGCTTGCAGCGCCGGCATGAGCGGCTGTGCAACGTCGGCGGGCAGTCTCAACCGGCAGGCAGATCATGCGCTGGGCGTGTTTTCAGAGCAGGTGAACGGGTCCCAGGTCTTCCTGAACCAGGCGGCCGGCTACCTGGTGTTTCCGCGCGTCATCAAGGCGGGCGCCGGTGTCGGCGGCGAGTCCGGTGAAGGCGTGCTGCGCGTCGGGGGATCGACCGTGGCCTACTATCGGACGACGAGCGGCTCGATCGGCTTCCAGTTCGGCGCCCAGGCCAAGTCGATCGTCATCGCGTTCATGACTCGCGAGGCGCTCGATCGCTTCCGCAGCTCCGAAGGCTGGCGCGTCGGCGTCGACGGCTCCGTCGCCTTGATCGATATCGGCGCCGGCAAGACGATCGATTCCGACAACATCCGCGATCCCGTTGTCGGCTTCATCTTCGGTTCGAAAGGCCTGATGTACAACCTGACGCTGGAAGGGACGAAGTTCACGAAGCTCGACAAGACCTGACAGCCTGCCGATGATCAACGGCTTCGTCGACAAGGGGCATGGCTGGTTTCGCCGGTGGTTTCGCAAGGTCTGGAGAGTGCGCGGCGGCGGCCTGTATGCCTGCGGTTTCGCGTTGACGTTCATCGTGCTCGAGATCGGCGCGCTCGCCGATGACGTCCTCGGCGTCGGTGCGGTTTTCAGGGGCCAGGCGATGGCGTTCCTCCTCGATTTCCTGATGGACTCGCTGATGAACACGCTCAAATCCTTCATGTGGCCCGTCTACGTCGTGCAGTTTGCGCCGCCCTGGGGTGCGATCGGTCTCGGTCTCGCATTCTGGCTGTTTCCGACGACGCTCAAGAAACCGATCGAACAGTGGTTGTTCCAGGACGAGCTCGAGGTGGCCGACGAACCCGAGTCGGGCCGCTAGTCTTTGAGAACCGGCCGCAGGTCCTCGAGCTTGTCGAACAGGTGCCAGATGTAATCTTCGGTGCCGTTCTCGCGGTGCTCGTGCAGGTCCGTTATCGCAGGATCATTGCAGTAGTTGTCGAATGCCTGCCGAGATTCCCACTCGACGAGAATCAGGACCTGGCGCGGTTTGATGTCGCCGACTTCGGCCTCCCGGAACCTGCCGAGAGCCACGACGCGGCCGCCGTGCTTGCCCACTTCCGAGGCCGAGCGGCGCGAGTAGGCGAGGTACTCGTCCTTGCTGGAGACGTCGAAGAGGTTGAGGGCGTAAACGGGCCCGGACATGATCGCTTCAGCCCCCCTGTTTCCCGGGCCTATAAGAAACCCCGGCCAATGCGATCGAGCTCGCTGTCAGCGCCGGTACGGCACGCAATGTGCAAATCCGGTTGAGCATTTCCCGTCCCTCGACTGTCGAATGACCATGGTACCGCGGATGAACCGCCAGATCTCAGGGTCCTGTCAAGACGAGCTACAATCATGGGTATGAAGACATCACTCGTTTCGGCCCTGATCCTGCAGTTCTCCATCGCGAACGTGGCGATCGCGGCGGATCAGAACGTCCTCGGGCAGGCGACCGTCTCCCACATGCCCGACTCGGTCCGGACCTCCGTGTCGAAGATCGTCATCCTGCCCACCGACGGCTCGAGCAGCGAATCCGTGAAAGGCACCTACGACCGCAAGACCGACGGTGTCCTCGGCGGCATGGCCAAGGGCGCCGGTATCGGCACGATCCCGGTCGAGGTAGGCCATGTTCCGGTGGGCATTCCGATCCCGATCCTGCGGGAACTCGGCATGATCGCGGGCGCGATTGCCGGTGGTACGGACCGGCAGGTCCAGGAATTCCGCGATCGTCTCACCGAGGACCTGCGGAGCACCGTGGACCAGCCGCTCACCAACGATTCCCTGGCCAACGATGTTTACTGGGGGCTGCGTCGTGTCGACGAGCTGCAGCCCAGGCTGTTTGCGCTGACGACGCCGGTCCCGGAAGACACCGAAGCGCTGCTGTACGTTGCGATTACGGATCTCAGTATCAACGTGCAGAAGAACGAGGCGATCATCTCGTCGACGGCGCTTGCGCGGCTCGAGCGATACAGCGACGGCAGCACGCTCTATCGCGGAGAAATCAAGTACGAGGATCGGGACACGCTGTCCAACTGGACGAGAAACGATGCGATCCTGTGGCGCGAATACCGCAACTTCGCGCGCCACTACATCGGCCGTGAGATCTCTGCCCTGTTGTTCGAGCGTATCGACGTCGATCACGACGTGGAACCGGACAGGAGCGACTCGATCAGGGCGAACAAGAAGAACATCTGGTCGGGAAGAACGAAGACCCGGACACCCACGCTCGTATGGCGCAGCGATCTCGGCGATTCCGGTATCGACCCGGCGAGCATCACCTGGGATATCGAAATCTACGACCGGCAACGTCCGATCTATTCCGCGACCAGCGTACGCGGTACGAACCACACCCCCGACCTTCCGCTCGAATCCTGCGGCGATCTTTACTGGACCGTCCGGCCGACCTATACGATTGACGGTGATACGAAAGTCGGCCGCTGGATGCGACGGCCAATGGACGGCGGTGCGAGCAACGGCAACGTTGGCCGGAGCGTCTCGACCGCGCACGCGTACGTTCAGGACTTCGCTCTGTTGCAGGTTTCGTGCCGGTAGAGGAAGGCCGGCGGTCGCCCCCGGTTATGCCTGCTCAGGTTCCGCGAGCTTCTGCTGCTCTTCGGCACGAATCGCGAATTCATCCTGCCACTTCGAGCGGTGTGACGCCGGGGCGATCTGCACGGCAGTAACCTTGTACTCGGGGCAGTTGGTTGCCCAGTCGCTGTGCTCGGTCGTCACGACATTGGCGCCCGTCTCCGGGTTGTGAAAGGTGGTGTAGACGACGCCCGGCTTGACCCGTGT
>JANQGP010000223.1 GCA_028277265.1 Woeseiaceae bacterium
CGTGGCGCAGATGTTGTTTCTCGAGTCCGACGAGCCGTGCGAAACCTCGTACAGGGACCGCGGCGGCAAGTACCAGGGCCAGACCGGGGTTACGCTGCCCAAGGCCTGATTCCACCAGCGCCTGCCCGTGGAGGCGGTTACCTGTGAAAGTTAAAGTAGATTCTAGGTTGCGTTTACCCCGCAGGGCGCTATTTCGAACCTGTGAAGACCGTATCAGACCTGGCGAAACAGATTCGGCTGCCGAAAGGGTCTGATGCGTAGAACAACAGTTCACCCCACGACATCGCCTCCGTCTCACTGAGGAGTTCCCCGCCTGCCTCAGACACTCTTTGCCGGACAGCATCGAGATCCTCAACGGCAAAATACAGGTACTGGTTCTCGTGGAATGACCAGCCATCGACCGGCTCATCGCCATCGGCTGCCGGGCTGTAGCACGCCAGGATCATGCCGCCGCAGTCAAAATAGTGCCGGCCCGGTGAAACACGTTCGCCCGGCTCACCGAGAACATGGGCATAGAACGTCGCCGCGGCGTCGATATCCGCAACTGGAAGGATTACCCGGTAGAGCCTGGTCGAAGTCATCCCCGACCCCGGTCGAATGTCTCGACGATCGGGCTCGCCGCGACCTCGCCATCGATCCAGGTTTCGCCGTTCACGAATTCGGCGCGTCCCGAACCGACCAGGCCCGCGGCTTGCGGATAGATACGATGCTCGACGGCCTGGACGCGATGCCGGAGTTCATCCGGCGTCTCGTTCGGATCCACGCGCAAGCGTCCGGCGAGGATTCGCGGTCCGCTATCGAGTTCCTCGGTCACGAAATGTACCGTACTGCCGTGCCACTCGTCGCCGGCGTCGAGCACACGCTGATGCGTGTTGAGTCCCGGATACTTGGGCAGAAGCGCCGGGTGAATGTTGAGAATCCTGCCTTCGTAATGCCCGACAAACCAGGGGCTCAGAATGCGCATGAATCCGGCGAGCACGATGAGTTCGGGCCTGGCTTCGTCGACGACCGCCGCGACGGCGCGATCGAACGATTCCCGATCTTCGAAATCGCCATGTTCGATACAGGCTGTCGGGATACCTGCTTTCTTCGCACGCTCCAGGCCGAAAGCGTCCGGCATGTTGCTGAAGACGAGGCACAGATCGAGGTCGAGCGTGCCGGCGGCGACCTGGTCGATGAAGGCCTGCAAATTGGTACCTGACCCCGAGATCAGGATCGCGGTACGACAAGGCATCAGACGTACTGCACGGCCTGCCGGCCGGGCACGATGCGGCCGATGCGCCAGGCATGCTCGCCCTGCTCGTTCAGCAGTGCCAGCGCCTCGCCGGCCTCCGCCTCGCTGACCACCACGACCATGCCCACGCCGCAGTTGAATGTGCGCCGCATTTCGGAGGTCTCAATCAGCCCCTGCTCCTGCAGGAAGTCGAACACCGGGCCCTGACTCCAGGTTGCCGCGTCGATTTCGGCATCGAGACCGTCGGGGAGTACGCGCGGAACGTTCTCGGTGATGCCGCCACCCGTGATATGCGCCAGTCCCTTAACCGCGACGTTTTCCATCAGTTCGAGGATCGGCTTGACGTAGATCTTCGTCGGCTCGAGCAGCCTCTCGACGGCCGGCATGTCCCCGATTCGCGCATCCGGTCGGCGATCGAGCACCTTGCGAATCAGTGAGTATCCGTTCGAATGCGGACCGCTCGAGGCCAGGCCGATAACGGCATCCCCGTCGCTGACGTCGCTGCCGTCGATCATCTTGCCGCGCTCGACGACGCCGACCGTGAATCCTGCCAGGTCGTACTCGCCCGGCGCGTACATGTCGGGCATCTCGGCCGTCTCGCCACCGATCAGCGCGGCGCCGGCCTGCAGGCAACCGTCCGCGATTCCCTTGACGACGTCCGTCGCCACATCGTTGTCGAGCACGCCGCAGGCGAAATAGTCCAGAAAGAACAGGGGCTCCGCCCCTTGCACGAGCACGTCGTTGACGCACATGGCCACGAGGTCGATGCCGATCGAGTCGTGCTTGCCGATCTGTTGCGCCAGCATGAGCTTCGTTCCGACACCGTCCGTGCCCGACACCAGAACCGGCTCCTCGTATTTGCCGCGAGGCAGGGCAAACAGACCGCCGAATCCGCCGATTCCCGCGAGGACTTCAGGGCGGCGTGTGCGCCCGACCAGGGGCTTGATGCGCTCCACGAGTGCGTTGCCCGCATCGATATCGACACCGGCGTCTTTATAGGTAAGTGGTTTATTGCTCATTATGGAGTGGCATACTCTGCGAGGGCGATATAATAGTGCTTGGGACCAATCCGGGAAACCACCTGCGGTGAAATCTTCAATCTCGAACATAGCCGGCTGGTGCCGGTGCGCGATCCTGTCGGTGATCATCGCCGGTGGAACGGCGTCGGCCGTCGAAATGCCGACGCTGTTCACGGCCGAGGTACCGCTCGATACGGAAGCCGAGGATCCGCGAGCCGAAGCCTATGCGGCGGCGCTCGTGGAGATTCTCGAGAAGGTATCGGGGACCGACGTTGCCGGGGATCCGGAGCTGGTCGAGGAGTTGTTCCCGAATCCGGCATCGTATGTCATGCAATTCAGACCCGGCGCCGACGAATCCCTGTGGGTGTCATTCGATGGCGAAGCAATCGAGAGAACGCTGCGCAGTGCCGGGCTGACGTTCTGGGGGGCCGAGCGCCCGTTGACGCTCGTGTGGCTTGCCGTTGACTGGGGGCAGGGGACACGCGAAATCGTCGGTTCCGACGATCCGGACCGCACGCAGGACGAGTCCCGCTCGATCAATCGCAACCGGCTGCTTCGCGAACGCATGCTCGAGATAGCGGAAAAACGCGGCCTGCCGATCGTCTTTCCGATGCTCGACATTACCGACCTGCAAAGCGTCTCTTTCGCGGACATCTGGGGCGAGTTCGACGAACCGATCCTCGACGCCTCGAAACGCTATGACGCGAACTCGGTATTGATCGGCCGCATTCGACCCTCGTCGAGCCGGCAGAGCCGCTGGACCTACCATTTCGGCGGGACGGACAGGTCCTACCGGGGTGCTCCCGAGCTCGTAATGGCCCGGGTCGCGGACCTGCTCGCCGCCGAGTTCGCCGTTGGCGGCAATGCGCCTGTCGACGCCGTGGTCCTCAACGTATCCGGCATCGTGTCGGTCGAGGCCTATGGCACCGTGCAGAGCATCCTCAATGAGGTTGCGCTGATCGAGAGTTTCGCAGTGACTGCAGTAAGCGGCGACACGGTCAGCTACCGTGTCGACGTGCGCGGTGGCGGCGAACGTTTGCGCCGCGCACTGCGATTCAACGGTCTCGTCGAGCAAGAAACCGTCGATCCGATGCAGGAATCGATCGAGTTCTATTACAGTCCCTGAGCCCGACCTACATGTTACTGAGCTGTATTCCCAACGCAATTTCGTTCCTGCGCATCGTGCTCATAGCGCCGACGCTGTGGATGATTGCGACGGGCGAGTTCGGCTGGGCGCTGGCGCTGTTCTTCATCGCCGGGTTTTCGGACGGACTCGACGGGTACCTCGCGGTTCGTTTCAAATGGCAGTCGCGCCTCGGAGCCTTGCTGGATCCGGCGGCCGACAAGCTCCTTATCACAGGAATGTTCATCACGCTCGCCTGGATCGGCGAGATCCCGGCTTGGCTGGCCGTCGTCGTGATCGGCCGTGACATTGTCATCGTCGCGGGTGCGTTGGCGTACAACTACCTGGTCAGGCCGGTTCCCGGTGAACCGACTCGCATCAGCAAGCTGAACACGGCGCTGCAGATGCTGTTCGTGCTGTTCGTCCTGAGTCGGGCGGGCTTCGGCTGGCCGGACGAAATCACGATAACGCTGCTCGGTGCCGCGATCCTCGTGACCGTCGTCATCAGCGGGGTCGATTACGTCTGGTCGTGGTCGAGACGCGCAAAGGCAGGGGTATGACATGAAGACAGATCTGCGTATCAACTGGCTTATCGCCATCGTCGTAACGGGATGGCTTTTCTACTTGCTGGCCCCGGTGTTGACGCCCTTCGTCGCCGCCGCGTTGCTCGCCTATATCGGCGACCCGCTCGCCGACCGGCTGGAGAAACTCAGGATGCCGCGGACGCTCGCGGTTGTCTGTGTCTTCCTGATCACGTTTCTCGCGATCGGCCTGCTGGTCCTCCTGGTCGGTCCGCTGATCGGCGCGCAGGTCGGCGCGCTGTTCGACGCGCTTCCCGAGATCGCCAGCAAAGCCGAGGAAGTCTGGCTACCGACGGTCCTCGGCTGGCTGAACATGGAAGCCGGCGGCGACGTTGGCCTCAGCGCATTCCTTGCCAACTACAGCGAGATGTTCGGTAGCTGGAGCGGCAAGGTCCTAACGTCGGTCGGGAAATCCGGCGGCGCGCTTGCGGCCGCGGTTCTCAGCCTTTTCCTCATCCCGATCATCACGTTCTATATGCTGCGCGACTGGGACAACATTACGGCGCATCTCGGTGCGCTGGTTCCTGAAAGCCAACGCGAGACGGTTTTCAGGCTTGCTCGCGAAAGCGACGAGGTCCTGGGCGCCTTCCTGCGCGGGCAGTTGCTCGTGATGGTGTCACTCGCGATCATCTACTCATTGGGCCTCTGGATCGTCGACCTCGAGTTTGCGGTCGCGATCGGGGTCGTGTCAGGTCTGGTGAGTTTCGTGCCATACCTCGGATTCGTGTTCGGTATCGCGCTTGCGCTGTTGACCATGGCGCTGGACCCGAATCTCTGGCAACTCGTCGGCGTCGTGGCGACGTTCGCCATCGCGCAGGGCATCGAAGGGTCGATTCTGACACCCAAGCTTGTCGGCGACCGGATCGGGCTGCATCCCGTCATCGTGATCTTCGCCGTCGCCGCGGGAGGTCAACTGTTCGGCTTCTTCGGCATACTGCTGGCCCTGCCGGCGGCAGCCGTCCTGTCCGTGCTCGTACGCTTCGCCTACGACCGGTACCTGAAGGAACACCCGGAAGCCATCGTCGAAATCGAATGAACCAGCTGGCGCTCCCGCTGCAACTCGCGGATCACGCGGTGTTCGCGAGTTTTCTGGCAGGTGACAACGACACGCTCGTTGCGGCACTCGTCGACCTGTCGGGTGGCGGTGCCGGGCAGGGCTGCTGGTTATGGGGTGCGGCTGCGACCGGCAAGACTCACCTGCTGCAGGCAGTCTGCGACGCTGCGGGTGACCGTTCGGCCTATCTGCCGCTGGACATGCTGTGCGCCGCAGGTCCCGGCATTCTCGAAGGACTCGAATCTCGTGACCTCGTCTGCATCGACGACATTGACCGCGTGGCGGGTGACAACGAATGGGAACGCGCGCTCTTCAGGCTCTACAACGCGTTGCACGAGGCCGGCGGTCAGCTCGTCGTTGCCGCGGCCGCGACGCCGCGGGAAACCGGTTTCTCATTGGCCGATCTCGCGAGTCGAATGTCGAAGCTGCCGGTGTTCCAGTTGCGGGTGCTGACGGACGAACAGCGTGTTGCTGCGCTGCAGCTTCGAGCGCGTCATCGCGGTCTGGAACTGCCCGATGACACGGCATCGTTCATGCTCCGGCGCAGTCGGCGCGACATGGCGAGCCTTTACGATCTCCTGGACCGGCTCGACCACGAGGCGCTCAAGGCCAAGAGACGCCTGACGATTCCCTTCGTTCGCGGCGTGCTCGAGCGTGACGCCTGACGCCAGCAACCGAAATAGGGTGTCCGGTACCCTATTTCGGCTAGTCTTGAAGTCGTTTGGCGATCTCGGCGACGCGCTTGCCGAGCGCCCGGCACAATTCCTTTTCTTCGTCCGACAGGCTGTCAGGGTCGCGATTCCAGGTCACATGGGTTGGACCATAAGGTGTGCCGCCCGTCGTCGTCGTCGATAGCGCAGGCTCGGTGTAGGGCAGGCCGACGATCAGCATGCCGTGATGAAGCAGCGGGATGGCCATGCTGAGCAGCGTCGACTCCTGGCCGCCATGTAACGAACCGGTCGACGCGAATAGGCCCGCCGGCTTGCCAACCGCCACGCCGCGAAACCAGTCGCCGACCGTACCGTCGAGAAAATGCTTCAACGAGGCAGCCATATTGCCGAAATTGCTCGGGCTGCCCATCACCAGTCCGGCACATTCCTCGAGATCGGCGTTCGTGGCATAGGGCGGGCCAGATGCCGGCACCGCATCCTCGATCGCCTCGGTCACGGCGGAGACGGCCGGTACCGTGCGTAAACGGGCCGCCATGCCGTTCACGGCATCGATTCCCTTGCAGACCTCACGGGCCAGCGCTTCGGTGGCACCCTTGCGGGAGTAGTAGAGAACGAGAATGTCGGCCATCAGGACAGCAGGGCGATAACGTTTTCGGGCGGTCGGCCGATCACGGCCTTGCCGCTGCCCTCATCGACGACGATCGGTCGTTCGATGACGATCGGGTGGGCCTCGAGCCAGCCGGCCAGCGCGACGTCATCGTCGAGATCCGGCAGGTCGGTGGCGTTCCTGAACGCATTTTCGCTCCGTCGAAGCAGTCCGGCGACGGCAATGCCGAGCTGCTGCGCGATGCCGAGAATCTCGGCCGCCGATGGCGTTGCGTCGAGATACAGCACGATTGCCGGTTCCTCGCCACTGTCGCGGATTATCTCGAGGGTTTTCCGAGACTTGGAACAGCGCGGGTTGTGGTAGAGCGTAAGTGACATGAGCGTGCCCGGTTCATTGTGCCGTATTCAGCCAAAGGCGCACTCTAGCAGGCCGCGGCCCGTGCGTCAGCGGCGTCTCGCGCTTGACGCCACGCGCCCGCGGTTGCTACTTTGTTCAGCCCGATCACCCCTCATAACAACAAGAATAACGTGCAGTTGTCCGCTTACCCACCGCTCCTCAAGGCCCTCGTCCTCGCAGCCCTGCTGTCGCTGTCGGCCTGCGAAACGGCGCCGCCGGTTCAGGAGATGAGCGACGCTCGCCAGGCGATCGCCGTGGCGAAAGAGGCGGGGGCCGAGGAGTTCGCGGCATTCCACCTCAAGGCGGCTGAAGACTATCTGGCCAGTGCCGAGGAAGCGCTCAGCAAGCGCGCCTACAGCGAGGCACGCCGCGACGCGAAACACGCCAAAATGAAGGCGCTGGACGCGCTCAAGGCCAGCGAGTCGTCCGCGTCCAACGATTGAACCCGTGAATCCCGAAGCACGTCTGTTCACGGTTCACGGCCGTGTGCAGGGCGTCTGGTTTCGTGAGAGCACGCGCCGGGAGGCCCTGCAGCTCGATATCGCCGGGCATGCCATCAACCTACCCGACGGCAGCGTCGAGGTGTTTGCCGTAGGCGCTCCCGAAGCCTTACGCGTACTCGAAGCCTGGTTACATTCCGGCCCGCCAATGGCGCGGGTGACACGCGTTGACGCCGCTCACGCGGACGTTAAGGAAGTCGGCTGCTTCACGACCGGTTAAAGCGCCGGTCAGGCCTGAAACCACTTGGTGCTGAGCTTGTCGATCACCTTGTTCGGGTACTTGCGCTTGCCGAGGCTGCCGTTGTAGCGACCGAGCGCACGCCGCAGGTCGCCTTTTTCCTTGTCGTAGTAGTAGCGCAAAATCGTGCATCCGTAGCGGAGGTTCGTGTCCGTATGGAGCAGATTGTCGTCCGGTCGTCCGATCTCCTCGATCCAGAAGGGCATGACCTGCATCAGTCCGAGCGCCCCGGCGACCGACACGGCATAGCGGTCGAAATTGCTCTCGACCTCGATGACGGCAAGTATCAGTTCGGGCGGCAGGTCGACCCTGGCTGCCTCCATGTGGACGAGCCTGAGAAGCTCGATGCGTTCCCCGGGATCCCGGACCTGGCGCTCGAGCCGGCGGGACATGTCGGTGAGCCACACCTCGGCATCGAAACGATCGGTGAAACTCGGGGCATCATTCGCGGCGGCTCGCAGTACCTCGCGTAGCTCGGGATCGGCCTCATAGCCAACGGCCACGGGGGCCGCCAGCAGCAGAATCGCGATAATGGCGCGCGCAGGACTCATGATCCTGAATGCTACCCGACAATGGCTATGAAAATCATTAGCTTGGAGCCGATACCTTCACAAGTTTGAGAACTTCTTCACGTTTCAGGTCCCGCGATTCCGGGTCGCGCCGGTGGCGATACTCGAATTCGCCGTTGGCAAGACCGCGATCGCCGATGACGACGCGGTGCGGAATGCCGATAAGCTCGGCATCGGCGAACTTGACGCCAGGCCGCGCGTCGCGATCGTCGAGCAGGACCTCAACGCCCAGATCGCCAAGCTCTGCGTAAAGTGCCTCGGCGGCGTCCCGAACGGCATCGGAGCGATGCATGTTGATCGGCACGATGACGACATCGAACGGGGCCAGCGGGCCGGGCCAGACAATGCCGTTGTCATCGTGGTTCTGCTCGATTGCGGCACCGACGATGCGCGTGATGCCGATGCCGTAGCAGCCCATCTCCATGACGCGGTTGTTGCCGTTCTCATCCTGGACCGTCGCGCCAAGCGCTTCCGAGTATTTTGCGCCGAGCTGGAAGATATGACCGACCTCGATGCCGCGTGCGATGCTCAGCGTGCCGCTGCCGCCCGGGGTCGGGTCACCCTCGACGACGTTGCGCAGATCCACGGTCCCGGGTGCAGGCAGGTCGCGTCCGAAATTGACCCCCTTGTAGTGGAAACCGTCCTCGTTCGCGCCACAGCTGAAATCGGCCATCGTGCCGACAGCGTGGTCGAAATAGACGGGCAGCGGCATGCCCACCGGCCCGAGCGAGCCGGCGCCGGCGCCCATCGCGTTGCGGATCGCAGCGTCATCCGCCATCGTGAGCGGCGATGCTACGCCGTCGAGTTTCTGCGCCTTGACCGCGTTCAGTTGATGGTCGCCGCGAAGGATCAGTGCAACGGGACCGTCGGTGCCTTCGACGATCAGTGTCTTGACCGTCTGGTCGGGCGTGATACCGAGCATGTCGCAGAGATCTTCGATCGTCCTGACGCCGGGTGTCGGAAACTTCTCGAGTTCCTGGGTTGATACCGGGCGCGCGTCGCCCGTCGGGGCGGTCGCGGCCGTTTCGATGTTCGACGCGTAGTCATCCTCATCGCAGTAGGCGATGGCGTCTTCCCCCGAGTCTGCGAGTACGTGGAATTCCTGGGAGCGACTGCCTCCGATCTCGCCGCTGTCGGCATCGACGATACGGAACGTCAGGCCCAGTCTTTCGAAGATCGCGGTGTAGGCGTCGTGCATGCGGTCATAGGAGGCCTGCATGCTGTCGCGATCGATGTCGAACGAGTACGCGTCCTTCATGACGAACTCGCGCGAACGCATGACGCCGAACCGCGGCCGGATCTCGTCGCGGAATTTCGTCTGGATCTGGTAATAGTTGACCGGCAGTTGCTTGTAGCTTCTCAGCTCGCGCCGGGCGATGTCCGTTATGACTTCCTCGTGCGTCGGGCCGAAACAGAATTCGCGTTCATGCCGGTCGCGCATGCGCAGCAGCAGCGGTCCGTATTGATCCCAGCGACCGGATTCTTCCCAGAGCTCGGCCGGTTGCACGGCCGGCATCAGGAGTTCGAGCGCGCCGGCGCGATCCATTTCCTCGCGGACCACGGCCTCGACCTTGCGCAGGACTCGCAGCCCGAGCGGCATCCACGTGAACAGTCCAGAGGCCAGTCGGCGAATCAGCCCGGCGCGAAGCATGAGCTTGTGGCTGACGACTTCCGCCTCGGCCGGTACTTCCTTGAGCGTAGTTAGCGCGAATTCCGAGAACCGCATCGTGTTTCAAACCTTCGATCAGTCGAGGCGCGCATTCTAACCGGTTCTGTCCTAAGATGGTCCACCTCTATTCGCCGCACGAGACAGGACGTTGCGAGGCCGCCGAAACCCGTTTGTCGCCCAGGAGGGTATCCTGCCGATGCTGCTCGCGGTTGCACTGACGATCTACCTGCTGCGGTATCACGGGGTTTGGCTCGCGTTGTTGCCCGCACTCGGATTCGTCCTTCTGTTCCTGTTGTTTCGCGATCCGCATCGCGAAGTGCCGTCGGTAGCGCTCGGCATCGTGAGCCCTGTCGACGGCGAGGTCGTCGAAGTCGAGAGTACGGAGCGCTGTGTCGTGCAGGGGCAAGCCTACCGTGTGCGCATCCGCATCGATCCGCTCGGCACCTACACGGCGCGCAGCCCGATCGAGGGCCGGGTCATGGACTTGCAATCGCGTGCCGAGGGCGTCGGGCCGGAGTGCCCATCGAACGCTCTCTGGGTCGAGACGGACGAAGGCGACAGCGTCGTGCTGATGTTTCTTGAATTCCGGCTCGGGCTCGCGCCGCTGTCCTTTGTCGGTCTCGGTGAGAGACTCGGGCAGGGCGATCGTTGTGCCTACATCCGTCTCGCACGATTCGCGGAGCTTTATGTGCCGGCCCGCGGCCGCGTCCACGTCAAACCCGGACAGGTCGTCACCGCGGGTACGGATCTGATTGGTGCGGTGCCGCAATCGTAGTGGCAAACTAGCGCCCTGAGATGAACGTCCCCGAGCAAAAGCGGCGCGCCTATTTGCAGGCCATGGGTATCGACGTCTGGGTGCCGCGCGGCGCCGACGACGGTCTTGCCGAGGCCGGGTCTGCCGGCGAGCCGGCGTCCGCGGAGGGCCTGGATTGGCCGGAGCTGCGCGAGTGCGTCGCGAATTGCACGCGCTGTGAACTGTCGGCGAGTCGCACCAACACGGTGTTTGGTGTCGGCAACACCGATGCCGACTGGATGATCATCGGCGAGGCCCCGGGCGCCGAGGAAGACCGCAAGGGAGAGCCTTTCGTCGGGCGTGCCGGCCGGTTGCTCGACCAGATGTTGCTTGCGATCGGGCAAGGCCGCGACCAGGTCTCCATCGCCAACATCCTCAAGTGCCGCCCGCCGAACAACCGAGACCCGAAGCCGGGCGAAGCAGCCGCCTGCCGCGACTATCTCGAACGGCAGATCGAACTGATACGGCCGAAGATCATCCTCGCTGTCGGCCGCGTCGCGGCGCAGAACCTGCTTGGCTGCGATGATCCGGTCGGGCGGATGCGCGGGCGACG
>JANQGP010000342.1 GCA_028277265.1 Woeseiaceae bacterium
GGTCACGGCACCGGTCGAGTATCCTGAAACCGGCGTTTACCATCCCGCGCTGAAACGCAAGATCGCGGAGACCGTCGAAGCCTTGCCGAAGACGACCGGGAAGATGCAGGGGACCGTCGGCCTGCTCGTCATGCGCTCCTACATTCTCGCCGGCAATGCGCGGCATTACGACACCGTCATCGAGAGCCTCGAATCCAGGGGGCTGCGGGTGATCACGGCGTTCGCGAGCGGCCTCGACGCGCGGCCCGCGGTCGAGCGATTCTTCGTGAAAGACGGCGAGCCTGTCATCGATGCGCTGGTTTCACTGACCGGGTTCTCGCTGGTCGGCGGCCCGGCCTACAACGATGCACGGGCGGCCGAGGAGGTGCTCGCCGGGCTCGATGTACCGTACATTGCCGCACACGGCACCGAGTTCCAGTCCCTCGAAACCTGGGAGTCGTCGCAAAGCGGCATGACCCCGGTCGAGACGACGCTGATGGTCGCGATACCCGAACTGGACGGCGCGACCGGACCGACGCTGTTCGCAGGACGGTCCGAGAAGGTCAGCAGCACGCGGCAACGCGATATGCAGGCGCACGAGGAACGCGTCGCAACGATGACGGAGCGCGTTGCCCGCCTGGTCCGGCTGCGTCGCCGGGCGCGGAGTCAGCGTCGCGTCGGTATCGTGTTGTTCAACTTCCCGCCGAACGGCGGCGCGCTCGGCAGCGCTGCCCACCTGAGCGTATTCAAGTCGCTCTTCAATACGCTGCGGTCGCTGCGCGAATCCGGCTACGCCGTCGAGTTACCGGCCGACGCGGACGAGCTGCGCACGATGCTCCTCGAAGGCAACGCCGGCCGTTACGGCACCGAGGCGAACGTTCATGCGTGCATCGCCGCCGACGATCATGTGCGCCGCGAGCGGTGGCTTGCCGAGATCGAGAAAGAATGGGGCCCGGCGCCGGGCAAGCAACAGTCGGACGGGTCGTCGATCCAGGTGCTCGGCCGCGAGTTCGGCAACGTCTTCGTCGGAATCCAGCCCGCATTCGGCTACGAGGGCGACCCGATGCGGTTGCTGTTCGAAAGCGGCCTGACGCCGACACACGCATTCTCGGCATTCTATCGCTACCTGCGCGAGGACCTCGACGTTGACGCGGTGCTGCACTTCGGCACTCACGGTGCACTCGAATTCATGCCGGGCAAGCAAAGCGGCATGTCTGCAGCGTGCTGGCCTGACCGGCTCATCGGGCATCTGCCGAACTTCTACCTGTACGCGGCCAATAACCCGTCCGAGGGCGCGATCGCCAAGCGCCGTTCCGGCGCAACGCTGATCAGTTACCTGACACCGCCGGTGACGAAAGCGGGCCTTTATCGCGAACTGCTCGATCTGCAATCGTCGATCGACCGGTGGCGGACGCTCGATCCCAAGGCGGACGGCGAACGTCAGACACTCGCTCCCCTGATTCAGCAGCAGGCGGCCGCGATCGAAATCGCGGACGCCGAACCGGTGTGTGGGGCGTCGCTGGACGATCGCGTAGCGGACGTTGCGAAACGTCTCGACGAATACCGCAACACGATGATTCCGCATGGGCTGCACGTCGTCGGTGAGACAACGGCGCCGGCCGAGGTGGACGACTGGCTCGAGGCGATCGGCGATTCCCTGAGTTCCGAGGAACGCGACACCGTGAGGCGCCAGCTCGGTGAGGAAACCGAGTTGGCGGCCATCGTGCACGCGCTCGATGGCGGGTTCATTCGGCCGGTGCCGGGCGGTGACCTCGCGCGCAACGCGGACATCCTGCCGACCGGCCGCAACCTGCACAGCTTCGATCCGTATCGCATCCCGAGCACCTACGCGATGGTTGCCGGCGCGGCGCAGGCAGATGAGCTCGTGCAGCGCTATACCGACGACACCGGCGCGCTGCCGGAAAGCGTCGCGATCGTTCTCTGGGGCACCGACAACATCAAGACCGAGGGTGGCCCGATCGCGCAGGCCCTGCGGCTCCTCGGCGCGAGACCGCGCTTCGATACCTACGGCCGGCTCGCCGGCGCCGAGCTGATCCCGCTCGATGAACTGGCGCGCCCGCGCATCGACGCGATCATGACGCTGTCGGGTATCTTCCGCGACTTGCTGCCAAACCAGACGAAACTGCTGGCCGAGGCGGCCTGGCTTGCGGCCAGCGCCGACGAGCCCGTCGAGATGAATTTCGTGCGCAAGCACGCGTTCGCGTACCAGGAAGACTGCGGCTGCGATTTCGAAACCGCCGCCCTGCGTGTCTTCAGCAACGCGAGCGGCGCCTATGGCTCGAACGTCAACCATCTCGTCGACAGCGGTGACTGGAGCGATGACGACAGCCTCGCCGAGCAGTATGAACGCCGCAAGTGCTATGCCTACGGCCGGTCCGGACAGCCGGAGCGCCAGTCCGACCTGTTGCAGCGCAGTCTGAAAGACGTCGACTTCAGCTATCAGAACCTCGAGTCCGCCGAGCTCGGCATCACGACCATCGATCATTACTACGACACGCTGGGCGGCATCACGCGCGCGGCGCACCGCGCCAAGGGCGAGTCGGTGCAGGTATATATCGGCGACCAGACGGGCGGCGGCAACACGATCCGCACGCTTGGTGAACAGGTGGCGCACGAGACGCGCACGCGGATGCTCAATCCGAAATGGTACGAGGGCATGCTCGAGCATGGCTACGAGGGCGTGCGGCAAATCGAATCCCACGTGACGAACACGATGGGCTGGTCGGCGACGACGGGCAAGGTTGCGCCGTGGGTCTACCAGCAGATTACCGATACGTTCGTGCTCGACGAAGAAATGCGGCACCGGTTGGCGAGCCTGAACCCGGCTGCATCGGCCAAAGTCGCCAATCGACTGCTCGAAGCACACGAACGTGATTACTGGTCGCCCGATCCGCAGACGCTCGAAGCGCTCGAGCGGGCGGGCGAAGAATTTGAAGACGTCCTGGAGGGCGTCACCGAGGGGGCAGCTGCATGACCATCCGCCAAACGTCTACGGTAAGAAAGGCCTTTCCTGTCCCGGTGTCCGTGCAGCCGGCGCAGCCTGACGGCGAGGGCAGCCTGCAGGTGCACCTGGATCCGGAGGACAATATCGACGGCGCCAAGGTGTTCGCTGTCTATGGCAAAGGCGGTATCGGCAAGTCGACGACGTCGTCGAACCTGTCTGTTGCTTTTTCGAAGCTCGGCAAACGCGTGCTGCAGATCGGCTGCGACCCGAAGCACGATTCGACTTTCACGCTGACGAAGAAGCTGATGCCGACCGTCATCGACGTTCTCGAGTCCGTCGAGTTTCACTCGGAGGAGCTGCGCGTCGACGACTTTGTTTACGAAGGTTACAACGGTGTGATGTGCGTCGAGGCGGGCGGTCCGCCGGCCGGCACCGGCTGCGGTGGCTACGTCGTCGGCCAGACCGTCAAGCTTCTCAAGCAACATCACCTGCTCGAGGACACGGACGTCGTGATCTTCGACGTGCTCGGCGACGTTGTCTGCGGCGGTTTTGCAGCGCCGTTGCAACATGCCGAGCGTGCCCTCGTCGTTGCGGCGAACGACTTCGATTCGATTTTCGCGATGAACCGCATCGTGTCGGCGATATCGGCCAAAGCGAAGAACTACAAGGTGCGCGTCGGCGGCGTGATCGCGAATCGCAGCGCGGCGACGGACCAGATCGACGGCTTCAACGAGCAGATCGGGCTGAAGCGGCTCGCGCATTTCCCGGACCTCGACGTGATCCGGCGCAGCCGGCTTAAAAAGTCGACGCTGTTCGAGATGGAGAGCACGCCCGAGCTCGAGGCCGTGCAGAACGAATACCTGCGCCTTGCGCAGGCGCTGTGGGACGGAACCGATGCGCTGGCGCCGGAGCCGATGCGCGATCGCGACCTGTTCGATTTCCTCGGATTCGACTGATGCAGGAATCGAATTACACGCGGCGCCGTGACCAGCTGACGACGTATTTCGACGAGACGGCCGCCAACGCCTGGCGGGCGCTGACGTCGAACAATCCTGTCAGCCGGGTGCGCGAAACCGTGCGCGCGGGGCGCGACGAGATGCGCACGACCCTGCTCGATTGGCTGCCGCCGGACCTGTCCGGAACGACGCTGCTCGACGCGGGCTGCGGCACCGGTTCGCTGTCCATCGACGCCGCACGTCGCGGCGCGCGTGTGATTGCGATCGACGTAGCAGGCAGCCTTGTCGAAATCGCCGAGAAACGGGCAGCACGCGAAGGCGTGCTCGGCGCGATCGAGTTTCGCGTGGGGGACATGCTGGCCGAATCGCCGGCCGAGGTCGACTTCGTCGTAGCGATGGACTCGCTGATTCATTACAACGTGAACGACGTGCAGGCGGTTATCGCGGGTTTCGTGAGCCGCGCGCGACACTCGGTGCTGTTCACGAGCGCCCCGTGGACGCCGCCGCTGGCGATGATGCATTTCGTCGGTCGACTGATTCCGCACCGCCATCACCGTGCGCCGTCGATCGAGCCCATCAAAGTCGGCGAGCTGATGGCCACGCTCGACGAGAACCATCGTCAGGACGGCTGGCGGGCGGCTCGCACTCGTCGCATCAGAAGCGGCTTTTATTTCTCGCAGGCGGTCGAACTAACGCAATGCTGAGAGCGAACGACACCCTGACCAGACAATGGCAGCGACTCGCGCCGCGTTTGCTGCCGTTTGCGGACGTCGCCAGTGACGAGCTGCCGCTCGGCCGCATCCTGAGGCTGTCGCTGTTTCAGATCTCCGTCGGCATGGCGCTGGTCCTGATTACCGGCACGCTGAACCGCGTCATGATCGTCGAACTCGGCATTGCTGCCTGGTTCGTCGCGTTCATGGTTGCCCTGCCGGTGTTCGTCGCGCCGCTCAGGGCGCTCATCGGCTTTCGCTCCGATGTCCACAAGTCGGCGCTCGGCCTGCGGCGCGTGCCGTTTATCTGGATCGGCACGCTGTTACAGTACGGTGGTTTCGCCATCATGCCGTTCGCAATGCTCGTCATGACCGGAGAGGGCCATGGCCCCGCTCTCTATGGCCAGCTCGGTGCCGGGCTTGCATTCCTGCTGGTCGGCGCAGGCCTTCACACGACACAGACGGCAGGCATGGCGCTGGCGTCCGACCTCGCGAAGCCCGAATCGAGGCCGCGCGTCGTCGCGCTGCTGTTCGTCATGCTGCTCGTCGGCATGTTCCTCAGCGCGTTGTTGTTCGGCTGGCTGCTCCGGGACTTCAGCCAGCTGCGCCTGATTCGCGTCGTTCAAAGCGCCGCGGTAATAACGCTGGTGCTCAATGTCATCGCGCTATGGAAACAGGAACCGCGCGGTACGATACGGCGTGACCTGCCGGCGCCGGGAATCACCTTCGGCGAGGCCTGGACGAAACTGCGCACTGATTCGCGCGCGATACGGCTGTTGGTCGCCGTGGCGCTGGGTACGGCCGGATTCACGATGCAGGATATCCTGCTCGAGCCCTTCGGCGGCCAGATACTTGGCCTGTCGGTCAGCGCGACGACGGCGCTGACCGCGTTGCTCGCCGGCGGCATGCTGGTGGCCTTCGCCTGGTCTGCGAGGCGGCTCGGTCGCGGCGTCGACCCGCACCGGCTGGCCGCGAACGGTGCCCTCGTCGGCGTGGTCGCATTCGCCGTCGTAGCCATCGTCGCGATGTTCAAATCGACAGTGGCGTTCGCGATCGGCGTCATCCTGATCGGCGTTGGCGGTGGACTGTTCGCCGTCGGCACGCTGACGGCAGCGATGGGGCTCGCCCAGGCCGGTAACAGTGGTCTCGCACTCGGCGCCTGGGGCGCTGTGCAGGCGACGGCGTCCGGCATTGCAATCGCAGCCGGCGGAGCGCTGCGGGACATCGTCTCGGAAATTGCAGCCAGTGGTGTACTGGGGTCCGCGTTGAACGGGCCGGCCACGGGCTATGCCTTCGTGTACCAGTTGGAGGTTCTTTTATTGTTTGCGACGCTCGCCGTCATCGGGCCGCTTGCAGCATTCACGCGGCGCGAGACGGAGGGCAAATCCACGTTCGGCCTAGCCGAATTCCCAAGTTGAGCATGAAACCGGAGGTCCGCCATGTCTAGCGGATTAGGAAATATCGATCTCGCTGAAATCCTGTTTACCCTGTTCTGGGTATTCTTCATCGGGCTTGTCTTGTACCTGCATCGCGAAAGCAAGCGCGAAGGTTACCCGCTCGTGTCCGATCGTTCCCCGCACATCACCGTGCAGGGATTCCCCGCCATTCCGAAGCCGAAGACGTACCGGCTCGAAAGCGGGCGGACCGTGATGGCGCCGCGCGAGCAGCCCGAGGAAGACCCGGCCGTCGAGCCGGCCGCGCCGTATCCGGGCGCGCCTTTCGACCCGGTCGGCGACCCGATGCTCGCTGCTGTCGGCCCGGGGTCGTACGCCAACCGGCCCGACATTCCGGAGGTCACGCTGGACGGCAAGCCGCGCATCGTACCGATGCGCACCGATACCAGCCTCGTGGTCGACCGGCGTGGCGTCGACCCGCGCGGCATGGAGCTCGTGGGCGCCGACGACGAGACGGTCGGCACGATTACGGATCTCTGGATCGATCTCGCCGAGCCGCAGATCTATTTCCTCGAGGCGACGGCGAAGGGCGAAGTCGGCCGGAGCATCATCATTCCTTTCGGCTTTGCGGAAATCGACAAGCGAGCCAACAAGATCCGGGTCAATGCGCTCTACGCGAAGCAGTTCGACGATGTGCCGCAGCTCGCCTCGCCTGACAGCATTACGCTACTCGAGGAGGACAAGATCATGGGTTACTTCGGTGGTGGTCTGATGTACGCGGACGACACACGAGCAGAGCCCTACCTGTGAACACGATTCTCGAGCACGATTATGAGGTCGCACCGGGTCTGCCGCAGGCCCTGCCCCGCGACGAGCACATTGTCTGGCAGGGCAGCTCCGACGCTCGGAGCCTCGCGCTCGGCACGTTTCACGTTCGCAAACTTGCTGTCTATTTTGCGGCGCTGCTGGGCCTGCGCCTGGGCCTGCAGCTCCTCGACGGTGCAAGCGTTGCGACCGCGCTGTCCGGCGTCGCCGTGCTCGCGATGCTTGCGGCAATTGTGCTCGGCCTGATGTCGGTCTATGCGTCGCTGCTTGCACGATCCACGGTGTTTACGATTACGAACCGGCGCATAGTCATTCGTTGCGGTGTTGCCGTACCGCTCACGGTAAATCTGCCGTTTTCCCGAATCGACGCGGTTGACGTACGAGAACGCGGTGATCGCAGCGGCGAAATCGCCCTGGTACCCGAGCGCGGCAGCAGAGTCTCGTACGTCCTGTTGTGGCCGATGGTCAAGCCGTGGCGCTTCGTTCGGGTGCAGCCGGTGCTGCGCGGGTTGTGCGACGTTGCGTCTGTTGCGGCTATCCTCGCCGACGCTATCGGCGCTGACGCCAAAGAGACCGCGACCGCTGAAACCAGCGCTCGCGAGACCCGGCGCCCGGCCGAGACTGCCGAGAAACCGTCCGAGTCGGCCGGTTGGCGCGACTGGCTGGAGTATCCTCGAATGCCGCTGGCGGCTGCCACGTCGCTCGCGCTGGTCGCGCTCATAAGCGTTGCGCTGCTGCGCGTCAGCGGCGCCGGTCCGGAGCCCGTATCGGTCGGCAGCGCCGAGCCGGTCGCAGCGGAAATCGCACTCGCGTTCGAGGACCGGGACGACGGCTCGGTCGTCGTTGTCGACGTGGCTGACGGCTCCGTCATCGACGTGCTCGAGCCCGGCACCAATGGTTTCGTGCGCGGCATGCTTCGCAGCCTCGTGCGGGCAAGGCGGGCCGTTGACGCGGGCGCCGAAGCGCCTTTCTACCTGCGGCGCATGGCGTCGGGCAGGTTGATGCTCAGCGATGCCGTGACAGGACAGGAGATCGACCTGCGAGCATTCGGTCCAAGCAGTGTCGAGGCCTTCGGGCGCTTCCTGGAACTCGAGGGCCGCCAGGCCGGCGGCACGGCAGAGCCGGATTCGACCACCGAAAGCAGCGCGGAACTCGCCGCCGTTGCCTCAACCCAGTAAGGAGCCAGGACAATGACTACACGAGTTGCCGAAGCACCGCGCAGCCAGACGGCCAGCAACGAATCGACGACCAAGGCGCGCACTGAAACCCTGTTGACGCCGCGGTTTTACACGACCGATTTCGACGCGATGGACAGGCTCGACATGGAGCCGATTCGCGACGAGTGGGAAGCGCTGATGGCGGAATTCCGGGACGACAACAACCAGAGCCACTTCAAGCGCGACGACGCGTTTGAGAAAGAGATTCGGGAGTTGCCGCCGGCGTTGAAAACGGAGTTTCTCGATTTCCTGGTGTCGTCGGTGACGTCCGAATACTCGGGGCACGTGCTTTACGCCGACATCAAGAAGGCGGTGAAGAACGACGACGTTCGCGAGGTCATGGGCTATATGGCGCGCGACGAATCGAGACACGCGGGGTTCATCAATCGTTCGCTCCAGGACTTCGGTAAGCCCGTCAACCTCGGCTTCCTGCGCAAGGCGAAAAAGTACAAGTACTTCAGACCGAAGTTCATCTTCTACGCGACCTACCTGTCGGAGAAGATAGGCTATGCGCGTTACATCACGATCTACCGGCAGCTGGAGAAGCACCCGGAGTACCGCTTCCACCCGATCTTCCGGTGGTTCCAGGACTGGTGCAATGACGAATTCCGGCACGGCGAAGTGTTCGCGTTGATCATGAAGGCGAACCCGCACCTGTTGCGCGGTCACAATCGCCTGTGGATCCGTTTTTTCCTGCTCGCTGTGTACGCAACGATGTATGTGCGCGATCACACGCGTCCGGAAATGCACAAGGCGCTGGGACTCAATCCGACGGACTACGACATTCTGGTGTTGGGCATCACGTCGGAGATCAGTAAACAGATTTTCCCGTTCACGTTGAACCTGGACGACCCGCGATTCCGGGCCGGCCTGGATCGACTGGTTCGGATCAACGAGCGAACCGCGGCGGCGAAAGCGCGCGGCGGTTTGGTCGGGCTGGTGAAACGCGTCGGCTTGTCCGTTGCCGGCGCGTTCACCTTTGCCCGGCTGTACACGCTGCCGGTCGTGAGGCACGAGCTTCCGAAAGAGGTGCGTCTCGCGCCGACCTGGTAAGAGGCAGGTTTTCGAACAGTGGACTATGCGCTGCCCATCATTCTCGCCGTCGCCGCCTGGTGGTTGAGCACCGTCGTGCTGATTTACCGGGCGGGCCTGCCACGCGGGTCGTTTGTGGCCACGCTGCTGGGGGCGACAGTCGTCATGGTGATCGGCGCTTACGCCATCGTCGCCTACCGGAATGATACGTCGACGATGGGCGCTTACCTGTCGTTTTTCGGCGGGCTCGCCATATGGGCCTGGCACGAGGTGTCCTATCTCTTCGGTTTCATCAGCGGCCCGAGGCCCAGGGCGTGTCCCCCGGGAACGACCGGTTGGCAGCGATTCGTGCTTGGCGTCAAGACCTGTGTCTACCACGAGCTTGCCGTCGTTGTGACCGCAGCCGCTATCGCCGCATTGACGTGGAACGCGACCAACCGCATCGGACTTTGGACCTTCACTATCCTCTGGCTGATGCGCTGGAGCGCGAAGCTCAACATCTTCCTCGGTGTGCGCAACCTGCATGACGAATTCTGGCCGGAGCATCTCAGCTACCTGAAGAGCTTCGTTCGCAAGCGCACGATGAACGAGCTGTTCCCGCTGTCGATCCTGTTTGCTTCGATTGCGCTCGCCGTGCTGGCGTCGGCTGCAGTAAGCGCTGGCGATGACCTCGCGCGTCGCACCGGCGCCGTGCTGCTCGCGACGCTTCTGACGCTTGCAATCGTGGAACACGGCTTGCTCGTGCTCAAGATTCGGGACGATGCATTGTGGCGTCCGGGCATGCGTTCACGCCGCGGCAAGGGCGCGCAGGCGAGCTAGACATGTTCCCGTTCAGCGCGATTGTCGGCCAGCAGGATATGAAGCAGGCACTGCTCATCGCGGCGGTCGATCCGACTGTCGGCGGTGTTCTGCTGTTCGGGGACAGGGGCACCGGCAAATCCACGACCGTACGCGCGCTTGCCAGCCTGCTTCCCAAGATGCGCGCGGTCGTAGGGTGCCCTTACACCTGCCCCCCGGATAGTGACGATTGCGACGCGGCGCACTGTGGTGTGCCGCGGAACAACGGCAAGCGCAAGCACAAGTTGTTTCCCGTTCCGGTCGTCGATCTGCCGCTTGGCGTCACCGAGGATCGGGTCGTCGGTGCACTGGATATCGAGAAAGCGCTGGTGCATGGCGAAAAGTCTTTCGAGCCCGGGCTCCTCGCGCGGGCCAATCGAGGCTTTCTCTATATCGACGAGGTGAACCTGCTCGAGGATCACATCGTCGACCTGCTTCTCGATGTGGCCGCCTCCGGCGAGAATCTCGTCGAGCGAGAGGGTCTCAGCGTTCGTCACCCGGCCCGCTTTGTCCTGGTCGGCAGCGGCAACCCCGAGGAAGGCGAACTGCGGCCACAGTTGCTCGATCGGTTCGGGCTCGCGGTCGAAGTCACGACACCAACCGACGTGCGTGAACGTGTCGAGGTCATCAAACGTCGCGACGTCTACGAGAGCGACGCTGTCGCATTCAGGAAGAAATGGTCGCGCAAGGACGGCACACTGCGGCGCAAGATCGTCAATGCACGCGACGCGCTCCCCGATATCGAGGTGCCCGATGAGATGCTCGGAAAAGCAGCCGAGATCTGCATCGCGCTCGCGACTGACGGATCCCGAGGCGAACTGACTCTAATACGAGCGGCGCGTGCGACCGCCGCGCTCCGCGGCGACGACACGTTGACGCCGGGGCACCTCGAGCAGGTGGCCCACCTGGCTCTCGGGCATCGCCTGCGCCGCAATCCGCTCGACGAATCGAGTGCCGGCGCACGCGTCGAGCGCGCGCTCGAAAGCGTGATGGGGGATTGACGATGCGCCGTGCGCCGAAGCGACTGCCCGACAGCGACGCCGCGATGGCGACACTGATTCTCGCAGTCGATCCGCATGGTCTCGGCGGCGCGATACTGAGCGGCATGCCGGGCCTGGTCCGCGATCGATGGCTCGATAACTTCCGTGCGCTGCTGCCTGCTGAAACACCCTGGCGCAAGATTCCCGTCAATGTCGGCGAGGACCGGCTCCTCGGTGGCCTGGATTTCGCGGCCACGCTGGCGAGCGGCAAGCCGGTGTTCGCGACCGGCCTGCTCGAGGTGTCAGACGGCGGTATCGTGCTGATGTCGATGGCGGAGCGCGCGTCGCCCGCCGTGGCCGCGATGATCGGCGGCGTGCTGGAACGCGGCGAACTGCGTATCGAGCGGGACGGCGTGGCGCGTACCGCGGGATCGCGTTTCGGCATGATCGCGTTTGACGAGTCGCTCGAAGACGAAGCAGGCGTGGCCGATGGCCTCGCGGAGCGGCTGGCGCTCCGTTTGCGGCTTGTCGGCGTCGATCTCGGCGAGTTGTCCCTTGCCGGCTGGCGGGCCTCCGACGTCGCGAAAGCGCGCGAGCGCCTTGATTCGATTGGTGTAGCGGACGGCGTGGTCGAGCGTCTCTGTCAGACAGCGGCGCTGTTCGGCATCGCATCGGCTCGTGGCGAGTTGTTTGCCCTGCGCGCCGCGCGCGCGGTTGCCGCCTTGCTCGGCCTTGCGAAGGTCGGCGACGACGAGGCGGCGATCGGGGCGAGATTGGTGCTGCCGCATCGTGCGACTCGTTTGCCGCCGGATGACGCAGACAATGACGAATCATCGCAGCCGCCGCCGCAGGATTCGAATGAAAGCGACGGCCGCCGGGAGAACAAGGACATTCCGGACGATGTGCTGGTCGACGCGGTTCGTGCGGCGCTGCCGGAGGGGCTGCTCGCGCTGCTGCAACGGGACGGCGGGCGCCGGCGCGTCTCGGCCGGCGGGCGGGCAGGCCCACGCGCCGTCAGCCGCCGTCGCGGTCGACCGGTTGGTGTGCGGCAGGCTGAAACACTGGCGGGTACACGACTCAATGTCCTGGCGACGCTCAAAGCCGCGATCCCGTGGCAGCCGCTGCGCGGCCGGTCCATCGACTCGGGAGACGTTGCGCTGCGGATTCGCAAGGAAGACCTTCGCGTGACCCGCTTCGAGGATTCGGTGGAGACGACGACGGTGTTCGTGGTCGACGCGTCCGGCTCCCAGGCCGCGAGGCGACTCGCGGAAGTCAAAGGTGCGGTCGAATTGCTGCTGAATGACTGCTATGTCCGCCGGGACCAGGTTGCGCTGGTCGCGTTTCGGGGGGCAGATGCCGAGGTGCTGTTGTCGCCGACGCGTGCGCTCGCGCGCGCGAAACGATCGCTGGCCGCGTTGCCGGGCGGCGGCGGCACGCCGCTTGCGTCCGGTCTCGATGCCGCGAGGGAACTCGCCGAGTCCATTGCGCATCACGGTCGCGTGCCCGCCATCGTATTGATGACGGACGGGCGGGCCAATATCGCGCGGGACGGCAAGGCGGACATCGGGCGTGCCGAGGACGATGCCCTGACCGCGGCGCGTGAACTGTACTGCGAAGGCTTTCGTTCCTTGCTCGTCGACACGGCGCGCCACCCGAAACCGCGCGCCAGGGCGCTCGCCGACGCGATGGGCGCTCACTACGTCCCGTTGCCGCAGGCTGACGCGGCGACGATCTCTGCGACCGTACAGGCACACGCGGCATGACGGTTCGCGGAATCAGGATGGCCTCCATCGCCGGTATGTACTCCGACCGGGATCAGGTGACGTTGCAACCCCGCGAGGTGCCGTACGACTGGCCGCTTCGCGAGGTCAGCCTGATGGTCGACGCCGCAGGGTCCAGATGGCACCTGCAGCGGATGGGCAAGGGATCGAAGCTGCTGTTGATTCACGGCACGGCGGCATCGACGCACACCTGGCGCGGCCTGATGCCGCTGCTGGCGGAACACTACGACGTACTCGCCGTGGACCTGCCGGGGCATGGCTACAGCGAGCGCCTGCCGGACCAGTCGATGTCGTTGCCGTCGCTGTCGGGTGCATTGGGTGAACTCCTGGCGCGGCTCGACTTTTCGCCGCGTTGCATCGTCGGTCACTCTGCCGGTGCCGCCATCGGACTCAGGATGGCGCTCGATGAGACGATCGACCCGCGGGCTGCAATCGGGCTCAACGCGGCGTTGCTGCCGTTCGGCGGCCCGTTTCGGCGCATCTTCGCGCCCATGGCGCGGCTGTTCGCGAATACCCGCCTGATGCCGTCGCTCGTCGCGCGGCGCGCCGGCGACGTTCGGTCGATCCAGCGCGTGCTTGCCGGAACGGGCTCGGAACTCGATGACGAGGGCACCTCGAACTACCAGCATCTATTGAGGCGCGAAAGCCACGTCGCCGCGGTGCTTGCGATGATGGCGAGCTGGGATCTTGCGCCGCTGCTCGAGGATCTCGCCCGCTTGCGGATTCCGCTGCATCTCGTGACCAGCAGCGGCGACAAGGCCGTTGGCCCGGGGCAGGCCGAGACCGTAGCGGCGATGGTCGCGGACGCGACGATCACGAGAATCGACGGCCTCGGACATCTCGCCCACGAGGAGCGGCCGAAACAGTTTGCCGACCTGATCCGCCGGTTGTGCAGTGAAGTCGGAGGACGCTGATGCTGGATATGAGTCAGTACATGGAACCCCCGGCCCGTCGCGGGAGTTGCATTCCCCGGAGTGCGGCGACTGCGGCGGACGATCTCGGAAGAAGAGGCGATACAATAAGCGACAAACGGGATTGGAAATGAGAAACAGTGAAAAATTGATACGCGTCCTGGCGCGCGATGCCGACCTGAGTGATTGCAGGCAATTGCTCAAAGAGGGCTCGCGTTCTTTCTATGCCGCATCGGTGCTGTTGCCCACCGACTTCAGCGAGCCGGTTACCGCGCTGTACGCGTTCTGCCGTATCGCCGACGATGCCGTCGATCTCGCCGACGATCCGCAGACCGGCCTGCAGGAGATCCGCGACCGGCTCAATCGTGTGTATGCCGGCAATCCCTTTGCATCGCCCGTCGATCGTGCATTCGCCGACGTCGTTCGTGATTTCGGCATTCCCTACACGCTGCCCGCGGCGTTGCTCGAAGGCTTCGAGTGGGACGTTCGCGGTCGTCGTTACCAGACGCTTTCCGGCACCTACGCCTATTCGGCGCGCGTCGCGGGCACTGTCGGCGCCATGATGGCAGTGTTGATGGGCGTGCGCGACAAGGCGGTTCTCAGCCGCGCGTGTGATCTCGGTGTCGCCATGCAGCTGACCAATATCGCTCGCGACGTCGGCGAGGACGCGCGCAACGGGCGCGTTTACCTGCCGCTCGACAGACTGCTCCATCACGGGGTCGACGTCGAGTCGTGGATGGCCGACCCAACCTTCAATTCGGGCGTGCGACGTACCGTGTTCGAAGTCCTCAATGCGGCCGACGTTCTCTACAAACGTGCCGAGTGGGGCATTTGCCAGTTGCCCGCACGGCTTCGCCCGGCCATTTTTGCGGCACGCTCGATCTACGCGGAAATCGGCCGCGAGATCGAGCGGCGCCACTACGATTCGGTCAGCCAGCGGGCGGTGGTCAGCAGTCGACGCAAGCTGCGGCTGCTCGGCAGCGCGATGCGCAAGGCTGGCATGCGCCGTCAAACGGACCACGCGCCGCCGCTCGACGAGACGCGTTTCCTTGTCGATGCCGTCACGCAGACGGCCTGACGCAAACGTGAACATCGTCGTCGTCGAACTGCTGGTCGTCTTCGTTCCCCTGCTCGGGATTGCCATCTGGGAGTACGTCAAGGTGTCGCGCGATCTCGCGGAGGAGGACCGCCGCGACGAGCAGTAGCGGATCGCTCAGCGCATCCGCGGCATGCGAAACGGCAGGAGCGTGCGCACCCACCGTGATCGAAAGCGGTCGAGATCGAGGCTCTCGTGCATCATCAGGAACTGTTCGTCGTCCGCCTCCGCGGCGAGTACGGACCGCGTATAGAAGGGCGTGTCCTCGAGCGTTCGCAGCAGCACCGACGCCGAGTGCGAGCGAGCGGGCCGGTCGACCCTCCACAGCGTGCCCGGAAGCTGATGCTCGGGCGGCAGTTCGCGTTCGCCGATCGCCCCTGACGCATCGAAGGCGAGCGCGAGCGCGCGGTCCTGGCCATCGACCTGGGTTACGGCATACGTGATGACTGTTTCGGACTGCCTTGCAGCGCGACTCCAGTTCCAGCGCGCGAAATCGTCCTCGAGGGCACGTTCGCCGGCGTTCGTGTCGATGTAGCCATCGCCGTGCCACGACAGCCGCGGCCGATTCAGGTCGACCACGATGCGGGCGTCCGGCGCGACGGGCCGCCACCGATGGCGGCCGGCCGCATCGAGCGGGAAGCCCCGGGGATTGAGAAAGGACGGTTTGACGACGATGCGCCCCGATATGCGCAGGCCCAGCGGCGCCGACCGCTCGTTGAGATCGATTTCGAGGCGGCCGTTGCGCCAGTCGAGGCGGCTCGGGCCTACGCGGAAAGAGTCGCTGTCCCGCTCTAGCGAGCGGCGGCTCCTTTCGGTCATCGCCCAGAGGTTTCGTCGTGGCCCGTACAGGCCGACGTTGATGGCGACGTGGTTCAGCGGGTCCGCGTCACCGCGGCGACGGGCCCGGAAGTAGTAAGGGGAAAAGACGCTGCCAATGAAGGCGATGATGACGATGCCGCAGCTGCCGTCGGCATTCATACCGTCGACGTACCACCAGCGATAGCCTCCCCGCGGCACCGGCACGTCGAATCTCGGTTGCCCGAGCCCGAAACCGTCAGCAGCAGCGGAGCACATTCGGCCTGTCTCCCCGTTTGGCGGGCCCCGAATCATCCCGGCGCCGTATTGACGAAACCACGTCGTGTGTCTATTCTACCTTACAACCAAGTGACAAGCACAATTGACGCTTGTCCCGGAGTCGGCAATGGAAATCAATGCCCGAATCAATGCGGCGCTCCAGCTGGCCATCGACAGCTCTGCAGGGCCGCCTTGCCCGCCGCGCCTCGTCGAGGCGATCAACTATGCGGTGTTCCCAGGCGGCCACCGCATTCGTCCACGGCTGTGCCTCGCCGTTGCGATGGCCCATGAGGATTGCGATCGCACCGTCGTCGACGCGGCAATGAGCAGCGTCGAGTTCCTGCACTGCGCATCCCTCGTGCACGACGATATGCCGTGCTTCGACGACGCCGAGTTTCGCCGCGGCAAGCCCGCCGTCCACGTCGCGTTCGGTCAGCCGCTCGCGCTCCTGTGCGGCGATGCGTTGATCGTGCTGGCGTTCAAAACGCTGGCACGAGCGGCCAGGACAGCACCGCAGCGCGGCATGCACCTGCTCGACATCGTCTGCGACGGTGTCGGCGCACCGGGCGGGATCGTCGCCGGCCAGGGCTGGGAATGCGAGGATGAGGTCCCGTTGACCGAGTACCAGCGCGCCAAGACCGGCGTACTGTTCGCGGCCGCGACAATGGCGGGCGCAGCGGCCGCCGGTGCCGAGCACGAAGCCTGGGGAACGTTCGGCGAGCGCATGGGACAGGCTTACCAGATCGCGGACGACCTGCTGGATCGCTTCGGCAACCCCGAGGTGATCGGCAAGCCCGTCGGCCAGGATGCACTCCTCGACCGTCCGAATGCCGTGAGCGAGATGGGCGTCGATGCGGCCTCGGCCCGGTTGAAGGAGATGATTGACGAAGCGATCGAATCCATTCCCGATTGCCCCGGCATCGTCGAGCTGCGACAGCTGATTTACGGTGAGGCGAAGCAATTCATGAGCCTGGCGCTGAGTCGGCGCGCCGCCGCCTGACACCCTCTTCAGTGCGGCGCTGAACCTATTCCAAGCGTGGGCCGGGACGCGCTCTTTGACGTTCGAAACCGCCTGCTCGGCAGCGCGCGGTTTCGAAAACTCGCGCAAAAAATACCTGTTTTTCAATGGATTGCAAGGCGACGCGCGCAGGCGCTGTTTCGCCTGTGCAGCGGGTTCATTCACAGCCAGGTGCTGCTTGCCTGCGTCAGGTTGCAGCTCTTCAAGCGGTTGTCGAGCGGCGCGCGGGACGTGGCAAGCATCGCCGCGGAGGCGTCTGTGCCCGAGGAGCGTATGCGGCAGCTGCTGCGCGCGGCGGATGCGCTCGAGTTGCTCGAGGAACGACCTGACGGACGCTACGGGCTCGGCGTGCTCGGGGCCGCGATGACGGACAACCCGTCCGTGCTCGCGCTTGTCGAGCACCACACGATGCTTTACGACGACCTACGGGACCCGGTTGAGTTGTTCAGAAACCCGCGGGCGACGACCGCGATGTCGCAGTTGTGGCCGTACGCAAGTGGTGACCCGGCGCGGCCACTTGGGACCGACGATGTTGCCGACTACACGGACCTGATGGCGTCGTCACAGGCGATGATCGCCGGGCAGGTGCTGGACGCCGTCTCGTTTCGCGATTGCCGTCGCCTGCTGGATATCGGGGGCGGCGCCGGCGCTTTCGCCATCGAGGTCGCACGGCGCTGGCCGCACCTCGACATCACGATCGCGGACCTTCCCGCGGTCGCGGACATCGCACGACAGCACGTTGCCGACGCCGGTCTCCAGGACCGCATAGAGGTCGTCGGCGTCGACGCCTCGCAGGATGTGCTGCCCGGGGGTTTCGACGCCGTTTCGCTGGTCCGCATCCTTCACGACCACGACGAGCCGATGGCGCTATCGTTGCTGGCCGCCGCGAAGACCGCGCTCGATGACGACGGCAGGCTGCTCGTCGCTGAGCCGATGGCCGACGCCCCGGGTGCGGGCGCGCTGATTTCCGCGTACTTCAACGTCTACCTGATGGCCATGGGCAGTGGCCGGCCAAGGCGCTTCGACGAGCTGGCCGAGCTGCTCGGCAAGGCCGGATTCGGCAAGCTCGAGCGCCGTCGTACGACGGTGCCGCTGATTACCGGCGTGGTTGTCGCCCGCCGTTGACGAAAAGTATGTAACGACAGGTTGACATACGTACTAGTCAGCGTAAACTGACACTCTATGGAAGTCCAACTTACAACCGGAGTTCCGCTGTCCGCCCGTGCGATCGTCTTCGACGAACCGCAGGCTTTGAGTCTTCGCCAACTCGAGCTGACAGGGCCGGAACCCGGCCAGGTCGTCGTCGACGTCGAATGGACCGGGATCAGCACCGGCACCGAGAAGCTGCTGTGGAGCGGCCGCATGCCGATGTTCCCCGGAATGGGCTATCCGCTCGTACCGGGCTACGAAACGGTCGGCCGCGTTTCCGATTGCACAGATGCAACGACATTGAGCCTCGGCGACCGGGTTTTCGTCTCCGGCGCGCGCTGCTTCGGCGAGATTCGCGGACTGTTCGGCGGCGCCGCGTCCCGACTCGTCGTCGACGAATCCAAGGTCATGCCGATCGGCGACGCGCTCGAAGAGGACGCCATCCTGCTGGCGCTTGCCGCCACCGCTTACCACGCCCTGAACGCGGGCCGCAACGAGATGCCGCCCGACCTGATCGTCGGACACGGTGTGCTGGGCCGCCTGCTCGCGAGGCTGGCCGTCATGGAGGGCGGTGCGCCGACGGTATGGGAGACCGAGGAGCGTCGCGCGAGTGGCGCCGACGGCTACGTCGTAACGAAGCCGGATGCAGACAGGCGACGCGACTATCGGCGTGTTGTCGATGCGAGCGGCGATACCGGAATCATCGACACCCTCATGCAGCACCTCGAACGCTGCGGCGAAATCGTGCTGGCCGGTTTCTACCCCGAGCGCGTCTCGTTCGATTTCCCGGCCGCGTTCATGCGTGAAGCGACCTTTTCCGTCGCGGCAGAGTGGAACGACGAAGACCTGCAGAGTGTCAGGGGCTTCGTCGCCGATGGCCGGCTCTCGCTCGACAATCTCATCAGTCACCGCCTGCCCGCGAGCGAGGCGAAGACGGCCTATCCGACGGCATTTGCCGACCCGGATTGCCTGAAGATGGTACTGGACTGGAGGAGCACCTGATGCCGGACCGGGCACGAAAAACAGAACACCGCATAGACCCGCAAGTACAGCTGCGCGATCGGCTCCGCGAAGAAGCGTCGCACGAGCCCGACCCCGTCCCGACCGGCGAGCCGGCCAAAGAGACCCAGGTCATCGCGATCTACGGCAAGGGCGGCATCGGCAAGAGTTTCACGCTCTCGAACCTCTCCTACATGATGGCGCAGCAGGGCAAAAAGGTGCTGCTGATCGGTTGCGATCCGAAGAGCGATACGACGTCGCTTCTGTTCGGCGGCAAGAGCTGCCCGACGATAATAGAGACGTCCTCGAAAAAGAAGAATTCCGGTGAGGAAGTCGCGATCGGCGACGTCTGCTTCAAACGAGACGGCGTGTTCGCGATGGAGCTCGGCGGGCCCGAGGTCGGTCGCGGGTGTGGCGGACGCGGGATCATTCATGGCTTCGAGCTCCTCGAGAAGCTCGGCTTTCACGACTGGGATTTCGACTACGTACTGCTCGACTTCCTCGGCGACGTGGTGTGCGGCGGCTTCGGCCTGCCGATTGCGCGGGACATGTGCCAGAAGGTCATCGTCGTCGGCTCGAACGATCTGCAGTCGCTCTACGTTGCCAACAACGTGTGCTCGGCCGTGCAGTACTTCCGCAAGCTCGGTGGCAATGTCGGTGTCGCCGGGATGGTGATCAACAAGGACGACGGCACGGGTGAGGCTGCGCGCTTCGCCGACGCCGTCGGGATTCCGGTGCTATCGGCGATTCCCGCGGACGACGACATTCGCCGCAAGAGCGCGAACTACGAAATCGTCGGTAAGCCCGGCGGCCGGTGGGCGGGACTGTTCGAGCAGCTGGCCGCGGGAGTCGACGAGGCGCCGCCGCTGTTGCCGACGCCGCTCGAGCAGGACGGGCTCCTGTCGCTGTTCGACAGTGACGACGACGGCTCGGGCCGGGAGCTCGTACCGGCGACGCCCGAGGACATGTGCGGCGTCGAATTCGTGCCGCGCCCGTCACTGGAGGTCGTTTACGACGAAACCTGAGCGACGCATTGCCGCGTCAGGGATAAATACAACATGGCATCAGGGGACAACATAGTGCGAGACAAGGTAACGGGAGCCCCCGCGGCGACCGCTGCCGGTGCTTGCCATGCCGATAGCGAGCTGCGTGACGCGGCGGCTGCAGCCGGCAAGACGGAGGTGCTCGATCGCTACGCGCGTGATTACCCCGTCGGCCCGCACGACCAGCCGCAAAGCATGTGCCCGGCTTTCGGTTCCCTGCGCGTCGGACTGCGGATGCGGCGCACCGCAACGATCTTGTCCGGGTCCGCCTGCTGTGTTTACGGGCTGACTTTCACATCCCATTTCTACGGAGCACGGCGCTCGGTCGGCTACGTGCCATTCAACTCGGAAACGCTCGTTACGGGGCAGCTCTACGAGGACATCCGCGACGCGGTCCACGAGATAGCCGACCCTGAGTCTTATGACGCGGTTGTCGTCACGAATCTCTGTGTCCCGACAGCTTCCGGTGTGCCGCTGCAGATGTTACCGAAGGAAATCAACGGCGTGCGCATCATCGGTATCGACGTCCCCGGGTTCGGAGTGCCGACGCATGCCGAGGCGAAGGACATTCTCGCCGGTGCGATGCTGAAGTACGCCCGCGAGGAAGCGGAGAGCGGGCCGGTGCAGGCGCCAAGCGAGCGGCAGTCGCTGCCGACCGTCACGCTGCTCGGCGAGATGTTCCCGGCCGACCCGGTCAGCATCGGGCAGCTCCTCGAGCCGCTGGGCCTGGCCCCGGGACCGATCGTGCCGACGCGCGAGTGGCGCGAGCTCTACGCCGCACTCGACAGCAGTGTGATTGCCGCGATCCATCCTTTCTACACGGCGTCGATTCGCGAATTCCGGCATGCCGGTCGCAAGATCGTCGGCTCGGCGCCGGTCGGCCAGCACGGCACCGCCGCGTGGCTCGATGCCATCGGCGAAGCCTACGGTATTGCCGCCTCGCGTATCGGCCAGGCGAAGAACCGCTTCGTTGCGGCGATTGCCGGAGCCGTGGCCGCCACGCCGATCAAGGGCCGCATCACGTTGTCCGGCTACGAGGGGTCCGAGCTGCTCGTGGCGCGGATGCTCGTCGAGAGCGGCGCGGACCTTCGCTACGTCGGTTCGGCCTGCCCGCAGACGCCGTGGTCCGATGCCGATCGCGAATGGCTCGAGGCGAAGGGCGTCCGGGTGCAATTCCGCGCGTCCCTCGAGCAGGATCTCGCGGCGCTCGCCGAGTACGAACCCGACCTGGCGATCGGCACGACACCGGTCGTGCAAAAAGCGAAAGAGGCCGGGACACCGGCGCTCTATTTCACCAACCTCATTTCCGCTCGCCCGCTGATGGGCGTGCCCGGCCCGGGTTCGCTCGCGCAAGTCGTCAATGCGGCAATGGCGCAACAGGCGCGCTTCGATGACATGAAGGCGTTCTTCGACAACGTCGGGCAGGGCGAGACCAGCGGCGTGTGGGAAGACACACCGGCGGCGATACGATGCTGATACTCGATCACGACAGGGCTGGCGGTTACTGGGGCAGTGTCTACGTCTTCAGCGCGGTCAAGGGCCTGCAGGTCATCATCGACGGACCGGTCGGCTGTGAAAACCTGCCCGTGACGTCCGTCCTGCACTACACCGACGCGTTGCCGCCGCACGAGTTACCCATCGTCGTGACCGGTCTGTCCGAGGAAGAACTCGGCCAACACGGCACCGAGGAAGCGATGAAACGCGCTCACGGTACGCTCGATCCGAAGCTGCCGAGCGTCGTCGTCACGGGCTCGATCGCCGAGATGATCGGCGGAGGCGTTACGCCGGAAGGGACCAGGATCAAACGATTCCTGCCGCGCACCATCGACGAGGACCAGTGGCAAAGCGCGGACCGCGCAATGTACTGGCTGTGGACGGAATACGGGCCGAAAAAAGGCCGTGTCCCGGCGCTAAAGGAACGCAACGACGGCGAGAAACCGCGCGTCAACATCATCGGCCCGACCTACGGCACGTTCAACATGCCCTCCGACCTCGCCGAAATCCGGCGGCTCGTCGAAGGCATCGGTGCCGAAGTCAACATGGTATTCCCGCTCGGCAGCGAGCTGCGGGAAATCAGCCGGTTGGCCGATGCCGAGGTCAACATCTGCATGTACCGCGAGTTCGGGCGCAAGCTGTGCGAGGCCCTCGACAGGCCGTACCTGCAGGCGCCTGTCGGCCTGTCCAGCACAACGCTGTTTCTGCGTGAGCTCGGCGGCCTGCTGGGACTCGATCCGGAACCCTTCATCGAGAAGGAAAAGCACACGACGATCAAACCGCTTTGGGACCTCTGGCGTTCGGTCACGCAGGACTTTTTCGGTACCGCGAGTGTCGCGATTGTCGCAAGCGAGACCTACACGCGGGGCCTCAGGAATTTCCTCGAAAACGACATGGGCATGCCGTGCCCGGTGGCCATTGCACGTACGGCTGGCGACAAGACCGACAACGCCGCGGTGCGTGAGGCACTGAAAGCACACAACCCGCTGCTCGTTTTCGGCAGCTACAACGAACGCATGTATCTCGCCGAGTCCGGCGCGCACGGTGTCTACATACCGGCGTCGTTCCCGGGCTCGATCATTCGCCGCCACACGGGGACACCGTTCATGGGATACGGCGGTGCGACCTACGTCGTGCAGGAAGCCTGCAACGGACTGTTCGACGCGCTCTTCAACATCCTGCCGCTCGGCACGCAGCTCGACCAGGCGGACCATACGCCGGCGCGCGCGCATCGCGAACTGACGTGGGACGACGATGCGCAACAGGCGCTCGAAAGGGTGGTCGCTCGCAAGCCGGTGCTGGTGCGCATATCAGCAGCGAAACAGCTGCGGGACGCGATCGAAGCGCATGCACGACGAGAAGGGCTTTCCGGCGTCACGCTGGAGAGCGTTCAGACGATTTTGAAAGACCACGGCGAAGGGAAGGTCGCCGCATGACGAGCCGAACGGATTTCGGAAACTGGAGGACGAAGCCTTGAAAAAGACGAACAGCCTGATGCACGGAATACGAAAGGACGAGATCTGGTCGTGCCGCTTCCTGCTGCTGGTTTGCTTCGCGGTGCTGCTGCCCATAGCAATCGTTGCGCGGTTGTCGGGCTGGCGCTGGAGGCCCTGGCCGGCCGGCAACGATGGTTACCGGTCGCCGATCCAGGAAGCGAAATCGGTCGCTGTGACGATCGCAGGTACGGCTTTCTCGGTCTGACACCATTCAGTGCCGCAGGTCATTTCCTGCGGTGTGGATCCCCTGCCGTGAGGGGTTCACGGCGACCGCAACCATGTCGACTTGTGTTGAGGAGTAGTAACTATGACTGAAGAGAGGAAATCCTCGACGGGTCTGGATTCACGGGAGGCCAAGGAGTTCCATAAGTACTTCATGCTCGGCTTCATCGTGTTTACCTTGATCGCGATTATCGCGCATTTTCTTGCGTGGCAATGGCGGCCATGGTTACCCGGCCCCGAAGGTTATGCAGCTATCACCGACGGCGCTCACGCTGTCGTAAACGCCGTGCTAACGCGCCTGGGCTGAGGAGAAAATCATGTGGAGAATCTGGTTAATTTTTGATCCACGGAGGGCCCTCGTCGGCCTCGCCGTTTTTCTCATCGTCCTGGCCCTGCTTATCCATTTTGTCCTGCTCAGTACTGACCGGTTCAACTGGATTGAAGGACCGAGCGCATACGCAGCACCGGAAATGCCGGCAGTCACCGAGCCACTAACTCGGAGCGACCGGACGAAGTACCTGGTGTGAAGTAGATCGCTGCACAAAAGATCGCGGCAGCTCGGCCACTTCCCGGGAAGTGGTCGATCTGCTGCATCCGAATAACGAATACCTCGGCGTGTGATGGCGGGTGCATGCCCGTCATCGGAGGAAACAAGCCATGTCAATGCTGAGCTTCGAGAAAAAATATCGGGTGCGCGGCGGAACGCTGATCGGCGGCGACCTGTTCGACTTCTGGGTCGGGCCGTTCTATGTCGGCTTTTTCGGCGTGACAACGATGTTCTTTACGCTGCTGGGCGTCGGTCTGATTTTGTACGGCGCAGCCATCGGCCCCACCTGGAACGTCTGGCAGATCAACATTGCGCCGCCGGACCTGAGCTACGGATTGGGCCTGGCGCCGCTCAAAGAAGGCGGGCTCTGGCAGTTCATCACTTTCTGCGCAATCGGCGCGTTCGTGTCCTGGGCGTTGCGACAGGCTGAAATCAGTCGCAAGCTCGGCATGGGCTACCACGTACCGGTTGCCTTCGGCTTCGCCATCTTCGCGTATGTCAGCCTGGTCGTGATTCGGCCGGTGCTGCTCGGCGCGTGGGGCCACGGGTTCCCGTATGGCATCATGAGCCACCTGGACTGGGTGTCGAACACCGGCTACCAGTACCTGCATTTCCACTACAACCCGGCGCACATGATCGCTGTGTCGTTCTTTTTCACGACCGCGTTCGCGCTTGCCCTGCACGGCGGTGCGATCCTGTCGGCGACCAATCCGCGCGGGAAGGGTGGCACGGTAAAGGGCAACTACCACGAGAACAGTTTCTTCCGCGACTCGATCGGCTACTCGATCGGATCGCTCGGCATTCACCGCCTTGGCCTGTTCCTCGCACTCAATGCCGGCTTCTGGAGTGCGGTCTGCATCATCATCAGCGGCCCGTTCTGGACCCGTGGCTGGCCCGAATGGTGGAACTGGTGGCTGCAACTGCCCATCTGGGGTTGAGGGGGCTTCGCGATGGCTACTTATCAGAATATCTTCAATCGTGTTCAGGTCCACGGCGAACCCGACATGGGGGTGCAACTTCCCAGGGGAGTCTGGGGAAGGACCGGGGCCTTTTTCTCGCACCTCGTCGGGCGTTTCGCCGAGGCGCAGATCGGCCCGATCTATCTCGGGACGACGGGTATCGCATCGATCGTTTGCGGTCTGATCGCTTTCGAGATCATCGGGCTCAACATGTGGGCGTCGGTCGGCTGGGACCCGGTCGAGTTCGTGCGCCTGCTGCCATGGCTGGCGCTGGAGCCGCCCGCTCCGGAATACGGTCTCAGCTTCCCGCCCCTCAACGAAGGCGGCTGGTGGCTGGTCGCGGGATTCTTCCTGACGGCTTCGATCATCCTCTGGTGGATTCGGATGTACCGGCGTGCCGTCGCACTCGGTATGGGCACGCACGTGGCGTGGGCATTTGCCTCGGCGATCTGGCTGTACCTGGTCCTCGGGCTCATTCGCCCCGTCATGATGGGCAGCTGGAGCGAAGCGGTGCCCTTCGGCATCTTCCCGCATCTCGACTGGACGACCGCGTTCTCGCTGCGCTATGGCAACCTGTTCTACAACCCGTTCCACATGCTGTCGATTACGTTCCTGTACGGCTCGGCGCTGCTGTTCGCCATGCATGGCGCAACGGTGCTCGCCGCCGGCAACTATGGCGGCCACCGCGAGATCGAGCAGATCGTCGACGTCGGCACGGCGGGCGAGCGTGCCGCGCTGTTCTGGCGCTGGACGATGGGCTTCAATGCGACGTTCGAATCGATCCACCGCTGGGCCTGGTGGTTCGCCGTGCTGGTCACGCTGACCGGTGGCATCGGCATCCTGCTCACCGGGACCGTGGTCGATAACTGGTACCTGTGGGGCCTCGAACACGGCCTGGTTCCGCCGTATCCGGAGTCCTACCCGGATCTGGTCGACCCGGCTGCAGCGCCGTAGGAGGTTGAGTCAATGATCAGGATAACGTCCATACTCAAGGTTCTCTTCGTTGCTTCGCTGCTCAGCCTCACGGCCTGTGAGCGACCGCCGGTCGAATCGGAACAGTACGGCTATCGCGGCACCGCGATGGGCAACGTACAGAACCCCCGTCTGCCGGTTTCCGATGCCGTCTACCCCGCGCCGCTGCCGACGGTTCCCGCCCTGGGACCGACGGCGGGCGAGGTTTACCAAAACGTCGAAGTGCTCGGGCACCTGTCGGTCGGCGAATTCACGCGCCTGATGACCTCGATCCAGACATGGGTTGCGCCCGAACAGGGTTGCGAGTACTGCCATAACCTCGCGGATCTCGCGAGCGACGAAAAGTACACGAAGGTCGTGGGACGGCGCATGATCCAGATGAACCAG
>JANQGP010000348.1 GCA_028277265.1 Woeseiaceae bacterium
TTTCGAACTCGATCTCACCGCCCGGCCTGAGTTCGTCGAAATTCGGGCGGGCGATGGTCTGCGTTGCCGCGCCGCGCAGCACGATGTTGCCGAGTTCCCAGCGTACGTTGATACTCGGGAGGAAGTGATCATAGCTGTTGTCAAAGCTTACGGGACGTTCCTCCGGGTCGCCGGACCCGGCGACATCGTCCACCACGATCCGTTCCCCGGTCGCATCGAAACTCGTGTCTTCATAGCGAACGCCGAAGACAATGGCCAGGTCTTCCTTTTCGTAGGCGCTCATCAGGTACGCCGCGACGACATCTTCGTTGAGCGAGTAGTCGTCGACCGTCGAATCGACGAGCGTGGCGTCATTGTCGACGTCGAGCGATGAGCGATTCGCCAGGAAATACTGGCGAACCGCATTGGCGTCGAGGCCCGGACCGAACTCATTGATGCCGTAACGGGGCTCGTTGGTGGCGAACTGGGCTGCCGTGAGGCCGTCCGGTCCTTCGTACACGGTCGTATCACCCTCGTAGGTCTTCTCGCGAGTGCGGGCGAGGGCACCGAACCTGATGTTGCCGCTGTATCCCAAATCGAACAGGTCGTTCGTGAAGTTCAGCTTCAGGGTGTTGGTCGTGTCGTCGGCGGTACCGTCGAGTGCGACCCATTCCTTGATAGCGAAGTTCGATGCGTCGAGCATGGCCGGGTCGAGTACGAGGTTTGGCCGTTCGCCGACGGCCGTGTAACCGAGAGACAGGTCTTCCAGTTCGAACTCGGTGTCGAGGCGCGCGGGTTCTTTTTCTTCGCTGATCGAATAACCGTAAGCGTAGTCGATCGTCCAGTCGCCGACGTAGTTCTCGCCGCCGGCCAGGACCGAGAGGATTGTCTGCTCCTCGAGACGGTCCTTGATGCTCTTTTCGACGGTCGCGCCGTCCCACTGTGCCGCTGTGCCCGAGCCGCTGATTGCGTCACCGTCGTCGAACTTCCACTCGTTACGCGTGCGATACTCCTGGTCGCTGAAGTCGCTGTAGAGATTTCGCAGGTAATACTCGCCATTGTCCGTGCGCAGGTCGAAGTTGGCCGCGAAACCGATTCGCTCGCGCGTGACGTCATAGCTGCGCTGCTCGATCTCCTCGGCGCCCTTGAATTCGCTGCCACCGACCGTCTCGAGATCGTTCGGCCAGCCGCCGTCGGTCTCGATGTTGTCGCTGCCGAACTCGCGGTCGAACCAGGATACGGCGAGCGCGACGCCGAAGTTCTCTTCGCCGCCTCCGATGTCGAACACATTGGTGTATGAACCGCCGATCTTCGGGCTCGTCGATTCGACGAGACCGTTGTGGCTGCCTTCCGCGGAGAGACTCAACGAACGACCGTCGTGGTCGAACGCCGACAGGCTGCGGATGTTGACGGTGCCGCCGATCGTGCTGGCGTCCATGTCCGGCGTAACCGACTTCGAGATCTCGAGACGGCCGACCAGGTCCGCGGGTATGACGTCCAGTGCGACCGACCTCGCGCCACTCTCGGGCGACGGCACGAACAGGCCGTTGACCGTCGTCAGGTTGAGGTTGGGGTCCATTCCGCGGATGCCGATGAACCGGCCTTCGCCCTGGTCCCGTTCGACGAACACACCCGGAACGCGCTGTACCGCTTCGGCAACGTTCTGGTCGGGCAGCTGGCCGATTGCATCGGCCGATACGATGCTGACGAAGGTATTGGAATTGCGCTGCAGGTTGAGCGCTCGGGCATTGCCGCCACGTATGCCATGCACGACGATCTCGTCCATCGACTGGCCGAGCGTAATGTCGATGTCGGCCGTCGTATTTTCGGCGATGATTACCGACTGCGTTTCGGACGGTGCGCCCAGATAGCTCACGGTCACCGAGTAGGATCCGGCCGGCACCTGACCGAAGCTGAAGCGCCCGTTGCGCTCCGTCGTAACGGTGCGATCGAGACTCTCGATGCGGACACTGGCACCTTCGAGTGCGGTTGACTGGTCTGCGGCGACGACGCGGCCTTCCAGGCGGCCATCCGCAATGGCCGTCGTCGATCCGAGCAGAAAGACCGCGGCCACCGCGGTTCGGAGTGCTTTTCGATTATTCATTGGTGATTCTCCACTCGTGGGAGAGTCACGCTAGGTACCGACCATTACGCTGCCGTTACAAGCCCGGGACGGCAATGAAAGATTCACATGTCGGAAACAGCCCGGTAACGAAACGTCCGCGCTACAGGAGTTCGAAAGCGCCTCGGGCCTCGTCCTTGCTAATGGTCCCGTTGTCGAGTTGCTCCAGGATACTGACAACGTCGTCGAGGTGAGACTGGTGCAGCTCACCCATGTAGGCGCCGACGTATTCCCCGTCTCGCGCCACGAACATCGTGAACGGCATACCGATGAACTCGATTCCCGACGATTCGGCAACGTCCCTCGCATCCTGCTGGCCGATCAGCACCGGGTAGTTGAACTCGGCGGATTCGGCGTAACGCGTCACTTCCTCGAGGTCGTCGACGGCGACGCCGAGAACCTGGAAGCCATCCTCGCCGTGCTCGTCCTGGAACGCTTTGAGCAATGGAATCTCGCGACGGCACGGTGCGCACCAGGTCGCCCAGAAGTTGATCAGCCGGTGCGACCCGTCCCATTCGGAGAATTCGCGGTCGGTGCCCCCGAGGTCCGGCAACGTGAAGCTCGGGTGCGTAACGGCCTCGAGCTGTCGCGGCTCCGGTGCCGGCGGGACGTCGACCTCGACCGGTATTCTTGCGGCGTAGAACAGCGCTCCGGCCACCAGGGCCAGCAGTGCTGCCCCGAAAATCAGCATGATTCGTGACACGGTGTGTCCTTGGGTTACGGTGTATTGGCGACAGTCTCGTTGGCAGCGAGGGCCTGGCGCAAGTGTTCGGCGAATTCCTTCGCCTGCATGTAGCCGACGACTTCATAGCCGTGGCGTTGCCGGCCATCCCTGCCAAAGAAGATGATCGTTGGAGGACCAAAGACCCCGAATCGATCGAGAAGTTCCTTGTCAAGGTCGTCGTTTGCGGTCACATCCGCCTGCAGCCATACGGTATTGGCGAGCTCGGCCTGCACCTCGGCATCGGTGAAGGTCCAGGCTTCCATTTCCTTGCAGGAGACACACCAGTCGGCGTAGAAATCCAGGAACGCGGTCTTGCCCTGGCTTGCGGCCGCAGCGACCTCGCGATCGAGGTCGTCAACGGTCTTGACCCGCTTGAACGGCAACTCGTGCTCGGCCTCGGCGGCTGTTCCACCGCCGCCCGGACCGATGCTGGCGAGCGGCTTCAGGGGGTTGCTGCCGCCCGACAGTCCGCCAAGCAGCAGCACGCTGCCGTAGATGATGGCCAGGAAACCGAAACCCTTGCCGAGTTTCTGCGGCCCTGTGGATTCGCCGGTCAGGGTCGTGAGCCCGCCCATGAACACGCCCGCCATGAAAACGAGTACGGCCCAGAGCAGCATCGTGACGTTCCCGGGCAGGATGCGCGACAACATCCAGATCGCAAGGCCGAGCATCATGAAACCGAACGCGTTGCGCACGGCGACCATCCACGGACCGGCTTTCGGCAGGAATTTGCCCTGCGCGGCGCCGACGGCCAGGAGCGGTGCGCCCATGCCGAGACTCATCGCAAAGAGGCCCGTGCCGCCGCGCACCAGGTCACCGGTCTGCGCGATGACCATCAATGCCGCTATCAGTACGGGCGCGACACACGCGGTTACGATCAACGACGAAAGGCCGCCCATGACGAACGCGCCCACCGTCGTACCGCTTTTCTGGTTGCTGCTGATCGCCGAGATTCGCGTCTGGATACCACTCGGCATTTGCAGCTCGAAAACGCCGAACATGCCCAGCGCCAGGAACACGAACAGCCCGGAGAACAGGATCAGGACCCATGGCTGATTGAATGCGGCCTGCAACTGCATACCCGCCGCGGCGGCTATCACGCCGGCACCCGTATAAACGATCGCCATGCCGAGCACGTAGGAGAGCGCCAGCGTGAAACCGCGCGTCGGTGTGACGTCATCCCCCTCGCCGGCGATGATACCGGACAGGATCGGGATCATCGGCAGGACGCAGGGCGTCAATGCCAGCGCCAGCCCCGCGAGGAAGAACATGCCGATGGCCTTCCAGATGCTCTGGTTCGTCAGTACGTCGGCGAGAAACGCCTGTTCGCTGACAGGCGCGCCCGAGGTCCCTGCAATTTCGCTGACCGTCGTCGCCTCGGGCAGGCTGACCGTCAGAACGCGCGTCTGCGGCATGTAACAGAGGCCGCCTTCCGCACAGCCCTGGTAGCCGAGCTCGAGCTCGAGCTCCATCGCTTCGGGCGTTGCTCGCGCGATGGCGAGCGGGGCGAGAAAGCTCTCGAGGTAGACCTCGACGTCGCCAAAGAACTCGTCGTTCTTCATCTTGCCCGCGGGCAGGTCCCAGCGGCCGGCCTGGGCGTCTTCGTGCAGGGCCCGAACCGAAAGCTTGTCCTTGTAGATGTAGAAGCCGTCGACGATACGAAAGCCGACTTCGACGGCGTTGCCGTCGACTGCGAACACCTCGGGAAAGAAGACCTCGTCGACGGGCGGGAAGTCGCTCGCCGAGTTACCGGCGCCGACCGCGCCCAGCGAGAGCTTGGGCCTGTCTTCGGCTGCCGCCCTGAGCTTGACCGTCTCCGTCCACGTCTCGGGCGGATAACAGATACCGATATTGTCGTCGCAGCCCTGCGCCCTGATGATCAGCTCCGCGATTTGCGGGCGTTCGCCCGTCACCGTGTACGGAATCCTGACGACGAAGTAGTCCCGGTAGATCTCCTGCTTGCCGAAGAACTCGTCCTCGTGATCGATGCCTCGCGGCAATTCCGGCTCGCCGAGCACGACCGATGCCGTCCCGCTGTCGAAACCCAGTTTGTTTTTGTACAGATAGGCGTGTTCGTAGATCGCCCAGTCGATCTCGAACGCAGCACCCGTGTCCGTCACGGCAAACCGGAACGCCTCGTCGACAGGCAGCAGCTCGTCGTCGGCGGCCGCGTTGAGCGCCAGCACGGCCGTCAGCAGCAGGGTTGTAAATACTTGATACATCTTGTTCATAGGGCGGTTTCTGGTCATTGGACCCGACAGGGCCGCCGATTGTTACGCCTGTGACACGCAAAGTCATCGCCCTGCGTCAAATTTCTGCGATTTTCCGCCGCTGCAGCGCTTGAAATTTGCCGCTTCATGCCTATCATTAGCACTCCTTACGGGCGAGTGCTAACAGGATTCGTCCGGAAAACCGACTAAATACGGTTTCAGATCAATAGTTTAAAGGAGAAATGCACCATGAAGATGCGTCCGCTTCATGACCGGGTGATCGTCAAGCGCATGGAAGAAGAGCGCACGTCCCCCGGCGGAATCGTGATTCCTGACGCCGCGACCGAAAAGCCGATCAAGGGCGAGGTCGTCGCAGCCGGTAACGGCAAGATCCTCGAGAACGGCGACGTCCGGGCTCTGGATGTAAAAGTTGGTGACCAGGTTCTGTTCGGCAAGTACGCCGGCACCGAGGTCAAGGTTGAAGGCGAAGAACTGCTCGTGATGAAGGAAGACGACATCATGGCAGTCATCGAAGCGTAAAGAGGATTAAGAGAATGGCTGCTAAAGAAGTACGTTTTAGCGACGACGCTCGCCAGAAGATGTTTGCTGGCGTAAACGTTCTCGCCAACGCGGTGAAAGTGACCCTGGGTCCGAAAGGCCGCAACGTCGTGCTCGACAAGAGCTTTGGCGCACCGACCGTCACGAAGGACGGTGTATCGGTTGCCAAGGAGATCGAACTCGAGGACAAGTTCGAGAATATGGGCGCTCAGATGGTCAAGGAAGTCGCTTCCCAGACGTCTGATGTCGCCGGTGACGGCACAACGACCGCGACGGTCCT
>JANQGP010000351.1 GCA_028277265.1 Woeseiaceae bacterium
CGGACCGTCGAGGAGTGCATTGCTGAGTCCGTAGACACCGGGCTCGAGCGAGCGCATGCCGTCTTCACGATTCGAGAGGTAGGCGACGTCGGTTGCGGTTCCCACGATCAGGTTGAAACCGGAGTACGCCTCTTCTTCGACGGTCTCGAGATAGGCCGAGGGCGCGAGGCCGCTGTCGAGATAGCCGGTCACGAGGTGCCCGCGTGAACGGCGCCGTGGCTGGGGCGGCGCCGCGTCGCGAAAGTTTGTGACTGTCGCAAAGCGGCCGTTCCGACCGAGCGCAAACCACGTGCCGCCCGCCTGCAGGTCGCGGCCACCGAGCAAATCGGGCTTGTCGGGCCACCAGTGCGCGTCGCGCGTCGGCCGCGCGTGGAATTCGTCTCGATTGGCCGCGATGACGAGCGGGTAGCCGGGAACCTGGTGCAATGCCAGCGCAATCAGGCACATGTCATCCCCCGTTTATCCAGTGGTCCACGAGCCGCCGGGCGATCGAGATGCGAAACGGCAGGCCGACGTCGCCCGAACGCAGTTCATCGCGCGAAAACCAGCGTGCATCCTCGAGTTCGCCGTCGTTGAGGCGAATGTCGGTCGACGTCGCCTCGGCGACAAAGCCCAGCATCAGCGATGACGGGAACGGCCAGGGCTGCGAACTGTGGTAGCGAACTGCGCCTGCGTGGACGTTGGTTTCCTCGTACACTTCGCGCCGCACGGCGTCCTCGAGGCTCTCCCCCGGCTCGACGAACCCCGCGATCGTCGAATAGCGGCCCTCCGGCCAGGACGGCTGCCGGCCGAGCAGGCAACGGTCGCCGTCGCTGACGAGAACGATGATGGCCGGATCGGTGCGCGGGAAGATCTCCTGGCCGCAGTCGGGGTTGCAACAGCGTCGCGTGTTGCCTCCGGCCGAGGGTTGCGACACGGAGCCGCATTTGCCGCAGTACAGCGTTGCGCTGTGCCAGAGCGCGAGGGCCCGCGCATGGGCCGCGAGGTTCGCCTCGTCCGGCGCCAGGACGGTGCCGAGATACCTGAGATCCTTGAACTCACCGAGGTCGCCGAACGGTGCGTCCCGGTCGCCCGGGATGGCAACCGCGAACGCGGGCCGGTCACGAAACAGGCCGAGGAATATCACGTTGTCGTCGGCGATGAACGCTCGGGCCGCATCCGCATCGAGCAGGACGGCACCGGGCGGATCGCCGGCGACCAGGCAACGCTCGCCCCAGACGGGGACGAAGCGCGCTTCGGTACTCGAGAGCGCCTCGGCCAGCCAGTCGGGATCCTTCCGGCGTTCCCCGATGCGGTCGACGAACGCGCCGGCAAATACGTTGTGGTCTTCCACTAACCGTCGTGTCGCCTCGAAAATGTCGGATCAGTTCCTGGCAAGCAGGTCTCGAATTTCGGTCAGCAACTGCTCCTCGGCCGACGGTTTCGGCGGCTCGGCAGGTTTCTCTTCTTCCTTCTTCTTGAGCGAGTTGATCGCCTTGATCAGGAAGAAGACGGCGATTGCGACGATCAGGAAGTTGATGATCTGGTCGATGAACATGCCGTAGTTGAGCGTGGCTGCACCCTCGCCCTCGCCGAGCGCTACGTTCAGGTCACTGAAGCTGACGCTGCCCATGATGACGCCGATCGGCGGCATCAGCACGTCCGATACGAGCGACGATACGATCTTGCCAAACGCGGCGCCGATGATGATGCCGACTGCCATGTCGACGACATTGCCGCGCATCGCAAAATCCTTGAATTCTTTTAACATCTGATCTAACTCCCTATTGCGTTGTTGTTTTTATCGCACTGAGTGCCCGGCCAGTGTACCGGAACTGATACCGATATCGCAGGCGGGACAGGTCCGGTCATCCAGCGCGTACGCATCCTGGACGTACCGCGCGTTGCACCGGTCACAAACGGCGAGATAGAGCTCGTCGTTCCAGGCGATGCAATTCAGGAGGTTCCAGGCCCACTCGAAACTGAGTTGCGGGTCCTCATGAAGCACGAGGTAGGTCTCGTAGGCACGACAAAGGCGGTGTCCGAAGTCCACGTCGGGTCGCGGCCAGCGGCAATGCACCGTGTCGTCGTCATCGATACGCAGCAGCAAGCCGGCGCAATACAAGGCGACGAGCGTCGTCGCCTGAAGCTGGTTCGCCGGGTTCCTGACGTAGTGCTGGACCTGGCGCGGTGACTTGCCGCGCCGACGCTTGATGCCTGAACGCCCCGCGTTGCGGAAGTAGGTGCTGTAGAGTTTGCGGATCCGGTCATCGGACAGGCCGGTGCATTCCCGAATCGTACGGGTTCTGGCCTCGTGACCGATCATGCGCAGTGCGAGTTCGAACTGGCGGCGTTCGCCGGCGTAGCGGTCGTCTGTGAGTCTCATTTCTTACCTCTTGTGATGAAAACAGACCATATGTGGTATAACCATAACTTATAACATCCTTATATGGGTCAACAAGCAAATATACACGTGGATGCGCGAGAAACGGCCCGCCGCGCATCGCGGAGGTGGAGATGGACTA
>JANQGP010000437.1 GCA_028277265.1 Woeseiaceae bacterium
GCCGAAGCGCTGACCGACAGCGTCGTGTATCGCATTCCCAACGACGCCTACCGGGCGCTGCTGCAGGACAATTGTGACGCCTGCATGCGGCTTCTGAGCGACGTCTGCCGTCACCTGCATCAGCGCGTCCAGGAGATCGAGCGGCTGACCATTCAGAACGCGCGCAGCCGGCTTTCGAGCTACCTGATCGGCCACATCGTCGAAACCGACGACGATGAGGCCACGGTCCGCCTGGATCTGCCCAAGCACATCATCGCCTCACGGTTGTCGATCACGCCCGAAACCTTGTCGCGCCTGCTCCGCGCCATGTCGGACGACGGCATTCTCACCGTCGACGATCGCCTCGTGTTCGTCCACAGCCTCGCGCGGCTGCGCCCCTACGACTGACCGGGGCTTCTTGATCTAGATCATGGAACCGTCCGGCGGGCGGCGCGACGATGCGTACACACAGTGCGTCATTGCGCCAGAGCATCAGGCAGCCCATGAGCATCGTCTATTTCACGCTGGTTGCGGCCCTTCTGTACCTGTTGTCGGACTGGGTGCTGCAAAGCGTTGAAATCGTTGCAGGACGGCGCTTCGAACATCGCTCGATCGTCTTCTTCTGCATCCTGCTCGCAATGGCACTGACGACCTTCACGTTGATCGGTCATCTGACCGACGGCAATCACGGGGGATAGATCGTGACAGACGAAAACCAACCTGCGGGCCGCGACGCACCCGACGACGAGCCATTGCCGCTGATGCAGCGCATCCTGGACAACCCGTTCCTGCTGTTGTTCCTGGGCGTCGCCGTACCGACCGTCTTCTACATCATCTGGGGAATCATCGAGATCACCCAGATTCCGGTCGCGAACTGACAATAGGGGGACGAAGCATGGCCATTACACCTCCGAGTCAACGGAACTGGTGGAAAGAACCGATCGCCAAAGTCGAGCTATCGTGGATCATCATCGCCTTCACCTGGGGCCTCGTCATGTTTTTCATGATGATCTACTGGCACGGCGCGGGCGAGCAGAACCTCTCGAACGAGGCTTACAAGATCCGGCCCGAACAATTCGCCGCGAAGACCGAAGCGATGATCGAGGCGCACACGGTACGAACGGAAAGCGGTTTCCCGGTCGTGCGCCCGCCGGCCGGCAGCGACGTCTACCTGACCGGCCGCCTGTACAACTGGTGGCCGATCCTCGAACTCGAGAAGGACCAGACGTATCGCCTTCACCTGTCGTCGACCGACGTGCAGCACGGCTTCTCGTTGCAACCCGTCAACATCAACGTCCAGGTTCACCCGGGTTACGACATGGTCGTCACGATCAAACCCGATCGCGCCGGGGAGTACGGCATCGTCTGTAACGAATTCTGCGGCATCGGCCATCACCTGATGGTCGGCAAGATCTACGTCGTCGAGTAAGGGGGCGCCGCCATGTCAACCAATACCGATTTTCGCACTTGTCCGACGACGGGACTCAGGGTCGACCTCTCGGCGGAGAAGCTCATCAAGGCGAACGCCGTCGCCGCGGTCGTATTCCTCGCCGTCGGCGGCCTGTTCGGCCTGCTCGTCGCACTGACCCGGTGGCCGGAAGTGCATCTGCTGCCTGCCGACTGGTTCTACCTCGCACTGACGGCCCACGGGCTCGACGTACTGCTCGTCTGGATCATCTTCTTCGAAATGGCCGTGCTGTACTTCGCCTCGGCGGTTCTTCTGGGCAGCCGCATTGCCGCCCCGAAGTGGGCATGGACCGCCTTCGGCCTGATGCTCCTCGGCGCGGTCGTCACGAACGTCGTGGTCCTGCAGGGGGGCTCGAGCGTGATGTTCACGTCCTATGTGCCGCTCAGGGCCGAGCCAGGTTTCTATCTCGGCATCATCCTGTTTGCCGTCGGCGCGCTGATCGGCTGCTTCGTGTTCTTCGGCACGCTTGTCGTCGCGCGAAGGGAGCGCACGTACCAGGGGTCCATCCCGCTCGTGACCTTCGGTGCACTGACCGCGGCGATCATCGCCGTGTTCACGATTGCCTCGGGCGCGATCATCCTGATCCCGACGCTGCTCTGGTCGGTCGGCCTCGTCAGCAACATCGACCCGTTGCTCTACAAGACCATCTGGTGGGCCATGGGCCACTCGTCGCAGCAGATCAACGTGTCTGCACACGTCGCCATCTGGTACGCCATCGCCGCGTTGACGTTCGGCGCCAGACCGCTGTCCGAGAAGGTCAGCCGCACGGCGTTCCTGATGTACATCCTGTTCCTGCAAATCGCGAGCGCGCACCACATGCTCGTCGAACCGGGTTTCAGCTCCGAGTGGAAGATCTTCAATACCAGCTATGCCATGTACCTCGCGGTACTCGGAAGCATGGTTCACGGCATGACCGTGCCCGGCTCCATCGAGGCGGCACAAAGATCGCGCGGCCTGAACAAGGGCTTGTTCGAATGGCTGCGCAAGGCGCCGTGGGGCAATCCGGCATTCGCCGGCATGTTCATGTCGCTCGTGTTTTTCGGTTTCATCGGCGGCATTTCCGGGGTGGTGATGGGAACCGAACAGATCAACCTGATCATGCACAACACGCTCTACGTCCCCGGACACTTCCACGGTACCGTGGTCGCCGGTACGACGCTGGCATTCATGGCGATCACTTACTACCTGGTTCCGTTGATCTTCCGTCGCGAGCTCGTGATGATGAAACTCGCACGTATCCAGCCATACCTTTTCGGCATCGGCGTCGCGGGCATTTCCGTGTTCATGATG